>DAIODL010000098.1:0-7501 GCA_036746815.1 Desulfobulbus sp. | reverse complement strand
AGCATAGCCATCTTGCGGCAGAGCTCCGCGACCTGCCGTTCCAGATTACGCAGGCCCGATTCCCGGGTATAGTCGCTGACCACGCGCATGAGCGCCTCATCGGTAAAATCAACGATCTCCCTGGAGAGACCTGCCACCTTGAGCTGCCGGGGCACGATGTACTGTTTGCAGATTTCCAGCTTTTCCCTGTCCGTGTAACCGGAAAACTCCAGACACTCCATGCGGTCCAGGAGCGGCCGGGGCAGCTTGCTCAGGTCATTGGCCGTGGCGATGAACATCACCTTGGAAAGGTCAAAGGGCAGCTCCAGGTAATGATCGGTGAAGTGCACATTCTGCTCGGGATCAAGGATCTCCAAAAGAGCCGAGGCGGGATCGCCGCGGAAATCCTGGCCGATTTTATCGATCTCATCGAGCATGAATACCGGATTGTTCACTCCAGCGCGCTTGATCTCATTGATAATCCGTCCTGGCAGCGCTCCCACATAGGTACGGCGGTGGCCCCGCAGTTCGGCCTCATCCCGAAGCCCGGCGAGCGACACCCGGATAAACTCCCGCTGCAGCGACTCGGCAATGGCCTTACCAACCGAGGTTTTTCCGGTACCGGGAGGGCCGGTGAAACAGAGAATGGGGCCCTTGCCCAGTTCTGAGGAAAGTTTTTTCTCGAGCACCTTGTGCACCGTGGCGCGCAGCTCCTCCAGATTGACGGGCTTGCCCAGATAATGGGCCGCACCCTGCCGCATCGCATCCACCGCCGAGGCCACTGTGGCAAATCCGGTGACCATGATCACCGGCACCTCGGGATGGGTGCGGTTGATCTCCTGCAACAGTTCAATGCCGTCCATCTGGTCCATCTTCAGATCCGTGACCACCAGATCAATCTCTTCCCTGCCAAGGACAGCCAGCGCTTCCACCCCATTGCTCGCGCAAAAGCAGGCATAGCCCTCTTTAGTGAGCACATGATTCATGTTGGTGCGCGCGATCTCCTCGTCATCCACCAGCAGAATAGACTGCTGTGCCTTGCTGCACAGCGTTTTCGCCGCCAGAAACTCGAGAATGCGCTCCTTGACTGCAGCCAAGCCAAAGTGGCGGGTATTGAGTACCGCCTGGGCCCGGTTGATATCCAGCTGATAGAGCGAGGAGGTATTCCAGGGCAGGGCCAGCACCAGTTCAATATAGTTAAACCCCACCGAATACTCTGCCACCGCGGGATCCGTTTTCGTAAGTTTCTCCAGCTCCACATTCAGTGCCTTGAGCACCGGGTCCGGCAGGGCCGCTTTCTGCACCTTCCGGCGAAGCGTTTCCAAAGGCGATGGTGCCTCTTCCGGCGACGGCTGTGGTGAATGTTCTTCCTCATTTTCCTGTCTTCGTCGAAAAAGCATGATCGCTCCTTTGCGCGCTTCTTGAATAAAATTTCATTTGCACCGCTTATGGTACCGGGTCAGAAAATTTCCGGCCACACCTCTGCTATGCTGTATAGGTGAAAGCCCCCCGTTCTCGACGGATTCAATGCAAAAACGATTCCGTCCTGTCGCATGCGCCTGTGTTTTCCGCAGCTATTTTATCGGTTTTTCTCTGCCGCTGCCCCGCTGGCTCCCCGTTTTCCCCGCTTTTACCGGCATCTCCAACGCGTATGAATGAATACTGATTAACCGGCGTTGCCTTATGTTACATCACGTTTTAGTGATGTTGCAGATTGCAACGCAAATAACGGACAAAGCGGAGATTCATTCTCATTGGTTGCATAATGCAACAATGCACACCGCTGCGCCGCTCATTCCAAAATTTTAAAAATATACAATAAATTCGAACAATTATAACAAAAAATATCCTCTGGCACAAATATTGATAAATAAGGGCATACGCACCAACAACCACCCAAGCGGAAGAAACATTATGCACAACTTGGCAGCATTATCTCAACCTGCTCTTTCTGAAAACCTCGTCGACCAGGACACCATCGTTGTCGACCGGCAGAAGGATCGGCCATGTATCCTGGCGGTAACCCGCAACGGACACATGTCGGAGCATGTGATGGATTACGCTATCAACGTTGCTCATCGTCTGCAATACGACATTCTGGCTGTGCACGTCGACACGCTGCCCTTCTTTGGCGACCGTGGTCAGCGCCAGAAACTGTTTGCCGCAGGTATGCAGGAAAGCGGTCGGGTCTTTACCCGCAAGGCACAGAGGCAGGGCGTAAAGGTTGAGCACATTGCTGAACTCGGCAAGATCAGCGGTGTGATCGACCGGTTGTGTCACGCAAAAAAACGAATCGAGTTTGTGATTATTGACAAGGGAATCCGGATGGCCGAGGTGGCCAAGGGTTCTCCCGTCCCGGTTTTTCCGGTTATCACGACCTCGTCAAGTCAGAGGAACATTTCTTATACCACCCCAAGAAAAGGAGTATTCACCATGGCTAGCAACAGCACAAAACGGCACGTAACCAATTGTTTCATCTTCGGCGCACTGACTGTTGGTCTTTATGCATCAGTGTTCACACACCTCCCTCTGGTCATGAAATATTTTACCAAAGGTGGGGTCTACGCCGTGCTGCCGGTGCTTACCGTGCTGGCGGTTTCGTATCTCCATGGCAATTTCACCAGCTCTTTCTGGTCTGCTCTGGGTATTGAAGCATCCAAAAAGACTGCGGTCAAACATACCGATGCTCCGAGCAAAGTGGCTCCGCGCCCCGATACCCGTCCTCGCGCTCAGGTAAATGCATAAAACGTCAAACACCACGACCGGTCACTCAGGTGGCCGGTCGTTTTCTTTCATGCTACTGAATTAAGGAGAAACCCCATGCACGGCCCCATTGCTGACGCTCTTCGGTTTATTGACCTCAATACGTATAACATCATTTTTCTTTTTATCGTCGGGTTCATCGGCGGACTGGTTTCCGGTTTTATCGGTTCCGGCGGTGCCTTCGTTCTCACTCCCGGTATGATGAGCCTGGGTGTTCCCGGCCCGGTCGCCGTGGCCAGCAACATGTGCCACAAATTCCCCAAGGCCCTGGTCGGCGCCATCAAACGCTATAAATATGGTCAGGTTGATGTCAAACTGGGCCTGATCATGGGCGTGTTCGCCGAGGTCGGCGTCCAGATCGGTATTCAAATTCAGAACGTCATCCTCAAACACTGGGGACAGGCTGGTTCCAACCTGTACATCAGCTTTGTGTTTGTCTGCGTGCTGGTGATCGTCGGTTCCTTTGTCATGAAAGATGCCCTGACCATCAAAAATTCTCCGACAGGTGACAAGGCACCGTCCGGCCGCAACCTGGCCAAACGGCTGCAGAGCATCGAGCTCTGGCCCATGATCAACCTGAAAATTGCCAACGTCCGCATCAGCCTCTGGTTTCTCATTCCTGTGTCCCTGGCTACCGGTATGCTGGCTGCCACCATCGCCGTCGGCGGTTTCATTGGCGTGCCTGGCCTGATGTACATCGTTGGTGCCACCTCCATCGTGGCATCTGCTTCTGAGCTGGTCATCGCCTTTGTTATGGGCATGGGCGGCACCCTGATCTGGGCTTTCTATGGCATGGTGGACATCCGTTTGGTCATGATCATCCTTGCCGGTTCGCTCTTTGGCGTGCAGCTGGGTGCCATCGGCACCACCTATGTAAAGGACTACATGATTAAATTCGTCATGGCCACCATCATGCTCATTGTGGCGGTCAGCAGATTTTTTGCTATGCCTCAATACCTGGTGAAGCTGAAATTGTTTGCCATGAACGACACCTTGGTGTTCATTCTGACTAAGGCGAGTTTTTACATCATGTGTTTTGCCCTTTTGACTGGTGCCGGTATCATTCTCTTTAACCTATTCAAGGCGCGGCGCCTTGAGAAACTCGCGGCGGCACCCAACATCTAAGTGGGAGCAGTGAACGCTTATGCCCGTCGGATCAACCATTCTGGTCGCCGTCGACCCGAGTCCTGCCAGCAAAGAAGCCTTTCGTCAGGCGCTGCGCATGGCTCAATTTCTCAAGGCTGAGTTGATCGCCATTTCGGTTTCGCCCCGGTATGAAGGAGCGATGAACCGGTGGAAAATCAGCAACGCCGATGCCCATCTCAATGAGCCATTCGCCGAATGTCTCAAAGAGATGGAGCAGATTGCCGCCCAGGAAGGGCAGCAGCTACGGACCCTCAACCCCACCGGCGATCCCGTTGAAGAGATCGTCAACGCGGCGGAAGAGCAAAACGCAACGCTGCTCATCCTGGGATGTCCCAAACGTTCCCGTCTTCAGCGGGTTCTGCTGGGACAGATCACCACCAAGGTGATTGGATACAGCCCCTGTGATGTTTTGCTGATTCCAGAAGGGGCGAAAATCGGCTTCGAGCGGATTCTGGTGGGAATTGATGGTTCCCGCTACAGCATGGAAGCCGGACAGCGGGCCCTGGATTTGGCCCTGGCATTCAAGGGCGAGGTGTTTGCCCTGACCGTGCTCGATATCCCCATGGAACGCAGCTTTCTCTACGGCGTTCTGGAGACAGCACGGCAGGACAGCTTCCAGCCGCTGGAAACCCTGACAGGTCAGGGTGAACGTCTCGGTGTCAAGGTGATCACGGAGATTGTCCATGGTACCCCCGCCGGAACGATGATCAGTTACAGCGAGAAGAACAACATTGAATTGATTGTCCTGGGCACCTATGGACGTTCAGCCATGACCCAGATGCTTGTGGGCAGCGTGGTGGAACGGGTGGCCATGATTTCCGCGAAACCGACGCTGGTTGTCAAACGGCTTGGCCAGAACGGGGTACGGGACATCATTTAAGTATACATACCGGCAGGCTCCTGCCTGCCGGTATTCCTCGCTGTCACAAAAGCGAGAGGTGACACTCACGAGCGCCACTTCTCTGTAAATAACGGCTACACAACGTCTGCGGCCGGTTTTTACCGGACCGCTCGACACCCGATTGCACTTATTCTTGTACTCAGGAGGACTGTATGGAGCCGATGCAATATTTTACGGGATTGGTGTTTTTGATGTGCGCCATGCATTTGACAGCCATGGCCGCAGAAGCGGTAAGCAAATTTCTACCTACACGCGCAAACGATAAAAGAAGCGAACAGCCGCGTTCAGACTGGTATACCTTTTTCTACTGCTCCGCCCTGACCGGGCAAAAGCCAGAGCAACGGGTTGCCCAGTCTTCTGCGCGGGATGCGCAGCACAAACGGCCCGCTGCCCATCAGCGGCCGCGGTTGTACTGCTAAAAAGGTTGTTCTCCTCTTCTTGGGAGGGGCCCCGGTTCAGTCTTCCTGGACCGGGGATTTTTTTGCGGGACGACGTCTGCGGGGTGATCTACGTTTTTTAGAAGCGCCCTCGCCTGTCACCGCTGTATCTGTCTCGCTGGTTTTCCGGTCACGTCTCTCCGCCCCCGGACCACCGCCTCTTGTTTTACGGTGGGCGCTGCGATTTTTATTGCGGCTGCGGCTGGGCCGCACATAATCGGTGACCAGCAGTTCATCCTCCACCCAGGCGCGTGGAATTTCATGACGGATATACTTCTCGATATCCTCCAGAGAAAGCGCCCCCTCCTCGTCCACCAGGGAAATCGCTTTGCCATCCGCGCCCGCACGGGCCGTGCGGCCGATACGGTGCACGTAATCCTCCGGGTCCTCAGGCAGATTGTAATTGATCACATGGGTGACCCCCTCAATATGCAGGCCTCGCGAAGCCACATCCGTTGCGATCAGAATCGGCAGTTCCCCTTCCTTGAATTCGTGCATGATCTTCAGCCGTTTGGCCTGCGCCACATCACCTGAAATAATACGGCTGGTCAGCCCGTTGGCCTCCATGAAATCCTGCAGCCGCTCACCGGTACGCTTGGTGTTGACGAAGATCATGGTGCGCCGCATCTGCCCCTGACGGAACAGTCCCAGAAGCAGCGCGAATTTTTCCCGGCTGCCCACGTGGTACAGCACCTCCTCCACCTTGTCCGCGGTAATGGCGTCGCCATCGGCGCTCACCTTCTCCGGCATGTTCATAAACTCATAGGCAAGCTCCATCACCCGCTGATTAAGCGTGGCGGAAAACATCAGGTTCTGGCGCTTGTCATAGGAGGGCAGATGCCTGAGCAGGTAGCGCAGATCTGCGATGAAACCGAGATCAAACATGCGGTCTGCCTCGTCGATTACCAGCATCTCTACCTTGCTTAAAGTGTAGACTTTCTGCTTGAGATAGTCGATAAGACGTCCCGGTGTACCGATGAGGATGTCCACCCCATGCTGCAAAACCGACCGTTGCTTGTCGTAATTGATACCGCCGTACACCGCGTGTATGGTGAAACCGCAATGTTTGCCAAGCAGCAGGGCGTCCTCCTCGATCTGCACCACCAGCTCCCGGGTGGGTGCGAGGATAAGGGCGCGCGGCTGATGATGGGATTCTGCCAGCGGATGCCCAAGCAGCTTGGTGAACAGGGTAATGAGAAAGGCGGCGGTCTTGCCGGTGCCGGTCTGGCCTTTGCCGGCGACATCGCGGCCGCTCAGCGCCAGAGGCAGGGTGAGTTCCTGAATGGGGGTACAATCCGTAAAACCAGCTTCGGCAATGCCCTGCATAAGCTGCTCAGGCAATGCCAGTTCTTCAAAATGCATGCAATATCCTTGTGTTTTCTCCGCAAAGAGGGCCGGTCCCAAAAAGCCTCCACACATGGAGGCTTTGATCGAAACCACGAGATCCGGGGGATCAGTCCACTTTGAAATTCAGCAGGATTGACTCCCGCGAGGGAATAAATTGACGATACACGGTATTGGACTTCTCAAGCATGATCTTCGAGGCCCGAACCGAATCAGTTTCCTTATATTTATCCGACAGATAAATGATTTCACGAATGCCTGACTGGATGATGACCTTGGTGCATTCGTTGCACGGGAACAGGGCCACATAGAGGCGGCAGTTGCGCAGATCCTGGGTGATGGAGTTGAGCACCGCGTTCAATTCAGCGTGGCACACGTAGGGATACTTGGTGTCCAGGTAATTTCCTTCGCGCGCCCAGGGAAGGTCGTCGTCCGAGCAGCCCCAGGGAAAGCCGTTGTAGCCGACGCCAACGATCTTGTTCTGCTCGTTGGCCACGCAGGCACCCACCTGGGTGTTGGGATCCTTGGAGCGGTGGCCGGAGAGGATGGCCACGGCCATAAAATATTCATCCCAGGAGAGATACCCCTTCCGTTTACTGATCATGCTTCTCGCCTCCCGCGCGGGCCTGCTGCTCCTTGAACTGACGGCGGCGTTCCCGCCAGCTCGGCGTCAGACCGGCGGTTTTTTCCACGAACTTCCTGATCTCCTGAAAATACATGATCCCGGCCACAGCCATCACGGAATTGTGGTCCGCCCGGGGCACAATCTGCAACTCCTTGTTCTTGGCGCCGCACTGGGCATGGAGCTCCTCAGCCTGCCAGATGGGAATCAGCTGATCATACTGGCCATGCAGGATATAGGTGGGTTTGGTGATGTGCGCTATTTTACCGCCGTTATTGAAGGTCTCTTCTTCACTGATGCCCATGGCCT
>DAIODL010000097.1:0-7545 GCA_036746815.1 Desulfobulbus sp. | reverse complement strand
GGGCTGTACCAGTCTGGTCAAACCGGCCAGCCACACGCCACTCACCGCCCTTGCCCTGGGTGAACTGGCGCAGCGGGCCGGGGTGCCGGCTGGCGTGCTCAATGTCGTCACCGGGTCTGCATCCATGATTGGCAGGGAACTGACCGGCAGCCCCCTGGTTCGCAAGATCAGTTTCACCGGTTCCACGGAGATCGGCCGGGTACTCATGGGTCAGAGCGCGGATACCATCAAGAAGATATCGCTCGAGCTGGGCGGTAACGCGCCCTTTATTGTATTTGATGACGCGGATCTGGATGCGGCCGTGGAAGGCGCCATGGTGTCCAAGTACCGCAACAGCGGGCAGACCTGCGTCTGCGCCAACCGCATCTTTGTGCAGGACTCCATCTATGACGCCTTTGCCGAGAAACTGGCAGCCAGGGTGGAAAAGCTGATGGTGGGCAACGGCTTTATTCCCGGCGTGCAGCAGGGGCCGCTCATCGATGAGGCAGCGCTCGCCAAGGTGGAGTCGCACATTGCGGACGCGGTCGAGAAGGGGGCCAGGGTGCTCACCGGCGGCAAGCCGCATGCCCTGCGCGGCACCTTTTTCCAGCCCACTATTTTGACCGGTGTTACGCCAGCCATGCGTATTTTCTCTGAAGAGACCTTTGGCCCGGTGGCGCCGCTGTTCCGTTTTTCCACGGAAGAAGAGGTCCTGTCCATGGCCAACGACACCATTTACGGCCTGGCCGCCTATTTTTATGCCCGCGATGTGGGCCGCATTTACCGCGTTGCCGAACAGCTGGAGTATGGCATTGTCGGTATCAACACCGGACTGATTTCCACGGAGGTGGCGCCTTTTGGTGGTGTCAAACAGTCGGGTATCGGCCGAGAGGGCTCCCGTCACGGCATGGATGAATATCTGGTTATGAAGTACATCTGCCTGGCCGGAATCGATCGCTGATTTTTTTTATTCTAACCAGGCAGCGTTGGTTATGAGGGTGAGATATCCCCCTGCATGTTTATTTTTGAGATCTTTTATCGACCAATCCACAAAAAATAAGAGAGCGGCTGCCCGAGCTTTTTCATAGGGAAAAACCGGGTTTGTTGTATGGTGTGCCCCCGCGCTAACAGGAATGTTTAGCGCCTCGTGTTTTTAATGATTTCAGAGAATGAGTTGGAAAATATGTCCAAGGACAACACAACAAAACCTACCAAGGAACCTGTAGCGGTACCTGAGTCCGCCAAGGCTAAACAGCATTATGATGTGGAGTTCTACCACGCCTGGTGCAAGGCCTGTGGACTGTGCATGGCCTTCTGTCCCAAGAAGATCATCCTGCCTGACCGGGTTGGTAAACCCCATGTTGATGAACCTGATAAATGTATAGGCTGCCGGTTCTGCGAGATGCATTGCCCGGATTTCGCCATCACCGTGAGCGAGCGTGGCGCTGCGCCGATGAAGGAGGGCGCCTGATATGAGTACAAGACAACTCCTGCAGGGCAACGAGGCCGTGGCCCGTGGCGCCCTGGCTGCTGGCTGCCGCTTCTTCGCGGGCTATCCCATTACACCTGCATCTGAAATTTCCGAACAGCTGGCCGCTTTGCTTCCCGGAGTGGGCGGCACCTTTGTGCAGATGGAAGACGAGATCGCCAGTATGGGCGCCATCATTGGCGCGTCCCTGGCGGGTGTAAAATCCATGACCGCCACCTCGGGCCCCGGTTTCTCGCTGATGCAGGAAAACCTGGGATACGCCTGCTGCGCCGAAGTGCCCTGCGTGGTGGTGGATGTCATGCGCGGCGGTCCTTCCACGGGCCTGCCAACCTGCCCGGCCCAGGGCGATGTACAGATGGCCCGCTGGGGCACCCATGGTGATCATCCCATTATCGTGCTGGCGGTTTCCAGTGTAAGTGATTCCTTCACTTTGACGATTAAGGCCTTTAATTTAAGTGAATATTTCAGAGTTCCGGTCATTATTCTTTCCGATGAGGTGGTTGCCCACACCCGTGAGTGCGTGCAGCTGCCGGAACCTGCTGAAATTCGCGTTATTAACCGTATCCGCCCCAATGTACCGCCGGACTGGTACAAACCCTATGAGGGTGATACCCGCGGCGTGCCGGCCATGGCCGCCTTTGGTGACGGCTACCGCCATCATGTCACCGGTCTGGTGCACGACACCATGGGTTATCCCACGGAAAAACCCAATGAAATTGTGGGATTTCAGCAACGATTGAGCGAGAAGATTACCCGCGGTTTTTCCCAGATCATGATGACCAGGGATTACCGTCTCGACGATGCCGAGGTGTGTATCCTTGCCTACGGTTCTGTGGCCCGTTCTGCCATGCGGGCAGTGGAAGAGGCGCGTCAACGGGGTATCAAGGCAGGGCTGTTGCAGCTCATTACCCTGTTCCCGTTCCCGCGCAGTCACGTCACCCCGTATTTGAAACAGTGCCGCTCGGTACTGGTTCCGGAAATGAACTGTGGGCAGATCAGCCGCGAGGTGCAGCGCATCAACCAGGGTTTCTGCACTGTGGTCAAATACAACCGTATCGATGGTCAGTTCATCACGCCCGATGAACTGTATACTCAACTAGCGAAACTTTAGGAGGCCGGCATGACGGTATCAGCACAGGCTATCCGCCACGAATATCTTCGTCACAACAAGAAATTTCCGCATGTCTGGTGTCCGGGCTGCGGTAACGGCATTGTCATGTCAGCGCTTTTGCGTGCTATTTACCGGCAGCAACTGAACAAGGATGACGTTGTCCTCACCTCAGGAATCGGCTGCTCTGGACGTATGCCCACCTATCTTGATTTCAATACCCTGCACTCCACCCACGGCCGCGCGCTCACCTTTGCAACCGGCGTGAAACTCGCCAATCCCAAGCTGAAGGTGGTGGTGATCATGGGTGATGGTGATGCCACCGCCATTGGCGGTAACCATTTTATCCATGCCGCCCGCCGTAATCTGGATCTGACGGCGATCATCATCAACAACTCGATCTATGGCATGACCGGCGGCCAGTATTCGCCCACCACGCCCTTTGGTTCCCGCACCACCACCTCGGTGTACGGGCATATTGAACAGGCTTTTTCCATCGCCGAACTGGCGGTCACTGCGGGTGCTTCCTTTGTGGCACGTTCCACGGTGTATCACGCGCAACTGCTTGACAAGATGATTGAGATGGCCATGCAGAAGCCGGGCTTTGCCGTGGTGGAGGTGGTATCCAACTGTCATGTGCAGTATGGCCGCCGCAACCATCTGGGCGGTGCGGTGGATATGCTCAAACGGTTCAAGGACAACTCCGTCACCGTGCAGCAGGCGGAGAAGATGACAACCGAGGAACTGCAGGACAAATACACCATCGGCGTGCTTGCCGACCGGGATCTGCCCATTTCCACGGAGGAATACGCCAAAGTCCGTCAGATGGCCCGCAAGGAGGCTGAAAAGGCATGAAAGATCAAGATAAAAAACGCTATGAGATGCGCTTCAGCGGTTCCGGCGGGCAGGGACTGATTACGGCCGCGGTTATTTTTGCCGAAGCTGTGGGCGTGTTTGACGGCAAGTATGTGTGTCAGACCCAGAGCTACGGCCCGGAGGCCCGGGGCGGCAAGTCCAAGGCCGAGGTGGTGATCAGCGATCATCCTATCGACTATCCCAAGGCACGGCGGCTCGATCTGCTGCTGGCTATGAATCAGGCGGCCTGCGATGCCTATTACTGCGATCTGACGCCGGCTGGTCTGCTTGTGGTAGACAGCTCGCTGGTGGAGCAGTATCCTACCAACAGGGTTATTGCCATTCCCTTCACCCAGATTGCGCGCGAAGATCTGGGCAAAGAGATGGTTGCCAATATGGTGGCCCTGGGCGCAGTGGGGCTCTTGTCCGGGCAGGTATTGGCTTCAAGCCTGGAAAAAGCGTTGCTCGACCGGGTACCCAAGGGAACTGAAGATCTCAACAAAAAGGCTTTGCATCGCGGTATGGACGAAGCCGCCAAGATCGATCTGAACAAGCTGCCGCGAACGATTATGCACGATGAGGAGGTGTAACTATGAAAGTCGTCGCTTTTAACGGATCTGCACGCAAAAACGGCAACACCGCACTGATGATCAACACCATGTTTGAGGAATTGCAGAAGGAAAACATTGAGACGGAAATGGTACAGCTGGCCGGGGAGCATCCCCATGGCTGTATCGCCTGTTATCAGTGTTTCAAGAAGAAGGACCGTCAGTGCATTGTGGATCTTGACTGTATCAACGCATGCGTTGAAAAAATGATCGAGGCGGATGGTATCGTGCTCGCTTCGCCTACCTATTTTGCGGATATCACGCCGGAAATGAAGGCGCTGATGGATCGTTGCGGCATGGTGGGGCGGGCCAATGGTGACCTCTACAAACGCAAGGTGGGGGCGGCTATTGTTACCCAGCGCCGCGCAGGCGGCGTGCATGCCTTTGACACTATGAACCACTTTTTCACCATCAGTCAGATGATGGTGGTGGGCTCCAGTTACTGGAACCTCGGTATTGGCCGGGAAAAAGGAGAGGTGTCGGAAGATAACGAGGCTATCGCCACCATGCGCGATCTGGGCGCGAACATGGCCTGGCTCCTGAAAAAGCTGCACAGCTGAGTGTTACCTGTCCTTCTTTCAAAACGTCAATTCTTTGCCATAACATGGCTTGGAATTGACGTTTTTTTATTCTAATCTTTATTGTGTTTAATGTGTTTTAATGTGTGGGAGTCAATGAATTATGGGTGAGGTAAAACTGGTCTGGGTAACCCCGCGGGCTGAAGAGCTTATCGGCTATTGCGCGCGGGTGAGCAATCCTGCAAATCAGGATAATCCCGATGTCTCCAGGCTGCTTGCCTACTGCGTGCGCAACAGGCACTGGTCGATTTTTGAAATGGCCAATATGGTCTGCGAGATCAATACTTCAAGGGCAGTGGCACAGCAGATTCTCCGACACCGGAGTTTTTCCTTTCAGGAATTCAGCCAGCGCTATGCCAAGGTGCAGGGATTTGAGCCCATCGAGGTCCGCCGTCAGGATACAAAAAATCGGCAGAACTCCATTGATGATCTGGATGAAGCCACCATGGAGTGGTTCAACAGGGTGTCGGCAAAGCTCATCAGTGAGGCTGATGCTCTCTACGAACAGGCGCTGGAAAAGGGTATTGCCAAGGAATGCGCACGGTTCATCCTCCCGCTCACTACCAAAACGCGCCTCTATATGAACGGCACCGTGCGCAGCTGGATTCATTATCTGCAGCTTCGCACCGGGAATGGTACACAGAAGGAACATGCGGATATCGCCCGTGCCATTCAACAGATTTTCATTACCCAGTTTCCACACGTTGCCAAGGCATTGGAATGGACGGAGTCTTCCGAGGCATAATCGGAAAATTTTACATCCGTACGTAGCTATGCGGCAACGCCCCGAATACGGGCAATTCTTGAATGTTATTAATATACGATAAGTTAAATTAAATAGGTTGTAAACTTCATGGATATTCAAACTCTGCAGTTTTTCGCACACTATAACGCGGCAGTGAATAAGCAGATGAACGCGTTTATTGAAAAACTGACACCTGCCCAATGGAATCAGCCGTTTCAGGGATTCTTTCCCAGTATTTATTCCCTGTGCAACCATCTCTACACCTGCGACGTCAACTGGCTGTACCGATTTTCACGCCTGCGTTCCTTTTCTTCACTGCAGGGTATGCAGTCCATTCCCTTTGGTCAGAATCATCTGGCTGATATGCAGGATTATCTGCAGAAGAGGGAGGCTACAGACAGCGCTATCGAAACATTTGCAGCGGAGGTGCTTCCAGCAGATTTATCGCTGGATCTTCACTATGTGGATTCCGCGAACATTCCTTACACGAGAAATTTTGGATTCCTCGTATTGCACATGTTCAACCATCAAACCCATCATCGGGGCATGGTTTCCGTGTATCTGGAAGGGCTGCATATCCAGAACGATTTCAGCAACATATATGATGTAATCTAACAGAATACTCAACAACCGCCATGCGACGAACACGCGTCTTTCTGTCTGTGCTCTCTGCGTTGATGACTTTCCAGTTTTTGCCCATGATTGCGCCATCTGTGACAAATGCTGTTCAGCAGGAATCGGAGAGCCGGCTGCCGTTGTTGCAACGATTCAGGACGCTCAGAAAAAACCGGCGGACAAATGGAATTGCAGGCCCAGGCAGAACGAAACTTGGGCGCATTTCCCGAGAATATTGTCATGGATACGTATAAGGGACGTAACATTATTCTCTATGTGCCCTCGCATTTACCTCCAGCAGGACAGCGGTCGCTTGTCATCGCGCTCCATGGTGGACTGGGCAATGCTCAGTTCATGCAGACGCACCTGCAGATGGATGGTGTTGCGGAAAAATACGGATTTATTGTCGCTTACTTAAACGGATCGCCCGTTTCCTTCCGCCTGCCTGACAAATTCAGGGGTTGGAATGCAGGTGGTGGCTGTTGTGGCGTGCCCGCCAAAAAACAGGTGAACGATATCGACTATATCACAGGCGCCACTCAGTATCTGGCGCGAAAATACGGGGTGGAAACAGGAAAGGTCTTTGGCATCGGCCATTCAAACGGTGCTGTTATGCTGCAAACGCTTCTCTGTGAAACCGATCTCTTGCAAAAAGGGGTTTCTCTTGCAGGTTCGCTCATGGCAAAGGTGCAACGTTGTCCCGCAGCGCACAACAAGACCATTCTTGCCATTCATGGCAAAAACGATCGCACCATTCCGCCGCAAGGCGGGCAGGGGACAACCGGAGTAACGGATGTCAACTTTCGATCTGAAGCGGACTCGCAGGCACTGTTTCAGCGGTCCGGTGGTGTGTATGATCTTCTCTGGGTAGAGAGTGACCACGCATTGGAGCATATTGCTGAGGCGATTTGGGCTCGTGAAGGTATCAGTCTTGCGGAAAAGGAAGCTCGCTTCTTTGGTCTTACGGGGCAGTAACCGTGGATACTGTTGATTGCTAATAAATAACATAAAATCGGCATGTTTTATGTTGTTTATTAAGTTATAGGTGAGATTTTCAATGCATGCGTGTCTATCGCGAATTCATCACGCAATACATCCCTTTTTGTGTTGTGTTCGACAAACACCACAAGGTGTGCGTAGTGAGAGATTCTATCTGTTGCATTAACATGAGGGTGCTTACAATGTTGACGTTTCTGCATTGTTGCTCCTGTGCATGGAGATAGTGTTTATTGGGTATTATGCACAGCTTTTTCCCGGCAACGTTGGTGCCGCTTGACGCAAATTTATCCGTGGTACACGATCACCTGTGCATGACAATCACTCCGCTGCATGTTCAGATGTGCTTCCATGAATGAACCTCAACATATTGCCCGCAGCGCCCTGACCGGCGCGTTGCCCATCATCACCGGATATCTCCCCATTGCCCTGGCCTTTGGTATGGCCGGGGTGGTGCACGGTGTGCCCTCACCGGTGCTGGTGGCTATGTCCGCTATTATTTTTGCTGGTGGCAGTCAGTTTGTCCTGCTGGCCGCCATGCATATGGGCACTCCCTGGTATCTGGTCGTGGG
>DAIODL010000096.1:0-7578 GCA_036746815.1 Desulfobulbus sp. | reverse complement strand
GCCTGCACGGCTCCTCAGTCATGCCGTTCATTGTTTCCGGCGGTATTGCCGGCGGTTGCGCCGTCCCCGGGGTCATGGCCACTCGCACGCTCCGCTCCCCCAAGGAACGCATGGCCACTCTGCTCACTGTTCCCTTCATGAACTGCGGTGCCAAGCTGCCGGTGCTCACGCTGCTTATCGGCACCTTCTTTTCCGCGCACCAAGCCCGCTATATGTTCCTGGCCACCGTGGTTGCCTGGATCGTGGCCCTCTGCGCCGCTAAATTCCTGCGCATGACCGTGCTCAAGGGTGAATCCACTCCCTTTGTCATGGAACTGCCTCCTTACCGGTTTCCCACCATCAAAGGCTTGATGATTCATACCTGGGAACGAACCTGGCAGTACATTAAAAAGGCGGGTACCGTCATTCTCGGTATTTCCATCCTCATCTGGGCGATGATGACCTACCCCGGCCTGTCCAGCGATCAGGAAGCCCGGTTCCAGCAAAAAATACAGCAGGCTGAAATAACCTATGCGGCCTCCCCAGCCGCCCGCACCAAGGCGGTGGAAGAGATCAAGGCCGAGCAGGCCATGGAAAAACTCCGCCATTCCTTTGGCGGCCGTATCGGGACCGGTCTGGAGGGGATCACCCGCTATGCGGGCATTGACTGGCGCACCAATATAGCGCTACTTGGTGGTTTCGCGGCCAAAGAGGTGATCATCTCCACCATGGGCACCGCCTACTCTCTGGGCGATGTGGATGCGGAAAAGGATACCTCGCTGAGCGTCCGCCTGGCCAAGGATCCCGGCTGGAACCCGGTGACCGCCCTGGCGGTGCTGGTATTCATCATGTTTTACGCGCCCTGCTTTGTCACCGTGGTCTGCATCGCCAAGGAATCAGGCACCTGGAAATGGGCGGCTTTTTCCATGGTCTTCAATACCACGCTGGCCTTTATTCTGGCGGTGGCCGTGTACCAAATCGGTTCACTCATTTACCTGCACTAACATCTTTAGGCCTTGTAATCGCGGAATCGCTCCAGCACCTCAGCCATAGCCGTCTCCGGGAGGATGGGCGGTTCCGTGTTCACCTGCAGAACCTGCACATACATACGGGCCAGGGTCTCCACCTCGATGGCCAGCGCCAGCACATGCGCAAGATCATCTGCATAACAGAGCATGCCGTGATGACTCAGCAAAGTGGCCCGCCGGTCACGCAGCGCGGCCACCGCCCCGTCGGAGAGCGCCTGAGTACCAAAGGTGGCGTACGGAGCGCAGGGAATGGAGTCGCCGCCGGCCATGGCCACCATGTAGTGAAAGGCGGGAATGGACCGTTCCAGGCAGGCGAGCGTTGTGCAATACATGCTGTGGGCATGGAGAATGGCCCCGGCCCGGGGACAATGCAGGTAGATGTCGCGGTGCATGCGCCATTCCGAGGAGGGCCGCCGCGTACCCAGCGCCTGCCCGTCCATGTCCACAAACACCACATCTTCCTCCCTGCACTGGTCGTATGGCAGTGCCGATGGCGTGATCAAGAGCCCCCCCTCCACGCGCACGCTGATGTTCCCCGAGGTACCCTGATTCAGTCCCACTTCATTCATGGACCGGGCCGTTTCCAAGACCTGCCGGCGGAGTATCTTCGTTTCCATCAGCGGTGCTCCGGATAGAGTCCCAGCAAACCTTCGCGGCTGGCCGCGCAAATCCCCCGCTCGGTGATGAGGCCCGTCACCAGACGTGCCGGCGTCACATCAAAGGCTGGGTTCACCGCCTCAGTGACGGATGGCGCAATGGCCACCTTGCGCACCTGGCCCTCGTCATCCAGTCCGGTTATCTTCAGCACCTCTTCCTGACCGCGCTCCTCAATGGGAATCTCCGCCACCCCGTCGCTCACGCTCCAGTCCACGGTGGAGCCGGGCAGGGCCACATAAAACGGTATCCCGTTATCAAAGGCGGCAAGCGCCTTGAGATAGGTGCCGATTTTGTTGCACACATCGCCCTGAGCGGAGGTGCGGTCCGTGCCCACGATGCACAAATCCACCCGGCCATGCTGCATCAGGTGGCCACCGGCATTATCCACCACCAGATGATGGGGAATGCCGGCCTCTGCCAGCTCCCAGGCGGTCAGACTCGCGCCCTGGTTGCGCGGCCGGGTTTCATCCACCCACACATGCACCGGGATGCCATTGCGGACCGCCTTGAAAATGGGGGCCAGGGCCGTACCCCAGTCTACTGTGGCCAGCCAGCCGGCATTGCAGTGGGTGAGCACATTCACCGGTTGGCGCTCGCCGCCGCGCAGATACATATCGGCAATAAGCGCGGCGCCATTTTTGCCAATGGCCTCATTGGTGGCCACATCCTCCTCACTGATCAGTGCCGCTTCCCGGTAGGCCGCGGCAACGCGCTCACCTTCCGGCAGCGGTCGCAGCAGCGCCAGCATCCGTTCCACCGCCCAGCGCAGGTTGATGGCCGTGGGCCGGCAGGCAATCAGGCGGGAGGCGGTTTCCTCCAGCGCTTTGGTGGACGCGTTCTCCCGCAGCCCCAGGCAGATACCGTAGGCAGCGGTGGCGCCGATCAGGGGGGCACCCCGCACCAGCATGTGACGGATAGCCTCCATGGCCTGCTGGGCCGTGTCAAGACGAACCACCTTGAATTGAAAGGGAAGCAGGGTCTGATCGATAATCTCCACCCCAGCTCCGTCCGCGGCCAGCCAAATGGACCGATACGCTTTACCCTGTACCTGCACGTTCTTACCTCCCAGGTGTATTTCTCTGAATTACCCCTGCTGCATTCATATTTATGGCGTGTTGCCGCGTTGATAGCTTGCAAAAAACGCCCCGCATACGTACAACAAATCTATTGGCATTGGTTGAACAAGAAACGTTTCCTACACTGTAGAGGAGATCGAAGATGACCGCAAAAAAAATCCTTCTGCTTGCAGGGCTGCTGGTACTGTTTGCTGGTTTTGCTCAGGCTGACCAGCGCCCCACCAAAGAACAGATGCACGCAATTCGCGAATGTGCCGCCGCAAAAGGTGTGCAGCTGCCCCCACCGCATGGCCAGATGCCTCCTCCCGGCCAGAAACCTCCGGGAGACAAACCGGATGCAGGATCACCTCCTCCGGGGCCGCCGCCAGAAGGGAAACCAGGCAAGGGGCCCGGACCCGCTGGACCACATGGTCCCCAGCTGACCGCGGAGCAGCGCGCCATTGTGGATGCCTGTTTTGTTGAACAGGGATTGACCCCGCCGCCAGCCCGGCCGGCCCACGAACGCCCCTGAAAAAATGTGTTTCCCATCCGTTGCCGGTTCCTGCCCGTGATGTTACCCGGGCGGGAACCGGCTTTTTTAGACTCATGAGAGATGCTCACACGAATTTCCCCTGCCTTCTTTGTGCCACACCATTACTTTTTAAAATCAACATTACCCACACAAATGTAGCACTTTTCTCCAAAGTATTTCTGTACATCTCTGTTTCTCACCTACCTGTATATATTCACTATTTTTTTCTTGTTGTCTTTCTCCGCTTCCCGTGTTTCTTTATTTTTGTCTCTTTTTCCTTTCGGTATAAACATCTTTTTTCAGGCAACCGATTTTCCTGGGGGCTTCTGTATGACCATCAAAAAATTACTTCTGGCACTCTGTCTCACACTCTGTCTCTTGATCGCGGTGGGAGGGCTGCTCGTCTTTCTCTATCCCGCAGGCCTTGTCCACCGTGAACTCACACCGCAGCAACCGACCGCGCAAAAGGGCACCGTGCCGCCCCCAGCCGCCCAGCCGGTGTTCAATCCTCCGGCCCTGGAAGCCGCGCCCGCCGATATCCGGGAAGCAGTGCTTTTGGGCTACCAGATCATGATGAACACCCAGAAATACGCGAAAGGTTATGTGGGCAACACGCTGTCCTGCCGCAACTGCCATTTTGACGGCGGCAGAAGACGCGACACCCTCTCACTGGTGGGCGTGGCGGCCAAGTATCCGTTGTACCGGGACCGCCGCGAGTACGCAACCGACCTGGCGCTGCGCACCCAGGGCTGTTTTGAACGCAGCATGAACGGTACCGCTCCCGCTGCGAACAGCCAGATCATCCAGTCGCTTCTCGCCTATTATGCCTGGATCTCCAAGGGTGTGCCCATTTACGCGGAACTTCCATGGCTTGGTTTGCGGGGGCCCGCGCTCAAGGATTACAAACCGGATACTACCCAGGGCGAAGCCGTGTTTAAGGCCACCTGCGCGCGTTGCCATGGCGGCGACGGCCTGGGCACGCCCATCGCACCGCCGCTGTGGGGTGACCAGTCCTTCAATGATGGCGCGGGCATGAACAAGCTGAAAAACTTCTCTGAATTTTCCCTGCGCTACATGCCCAAGAACTCTCCCTCACTCACCCCAAAGCAGGCCATGGATGTGGCGGGCTACGCGCTGGCGCAACCCCGTCCGCACTTTGTCGCCACGCACCCCAACAAGATTGAACGGGTCATCAGTCTGCCCATGGGAGAATAATGATGGAATTTCCCCTGTTGCATATTCCCTTGTTCGGTGATGGCATGACCATTGCCGCTGACGCGGTCCTGCATGTGCTTATCAGCCATGGAGTGGCCATTGGTATGGTCACGCTCATGGTGTTGTTTCAGGCAATGCATGCCTTTGGCGGCAACACCTTCTGGCGTGATGCCGCGCGCGGCCTGCTCATGCCGGTGGTGGTGATCACCACCTCGGTGGGCGCGGTCACCGGCGTGGGCATCTGGTTCATTACCGGCGCGCTGGCACCCAGCGGCATCGGTTCGCTGATCCACCTCTTCTTCTGGCCGTGGTTCATTGAATGGGGTGCATTCACCACCGAGGTGATTATCCTCATCTGTTATTATCAGGTCTGGGACCAATGGGATGAGGAACAGCCCAAGGCACTGACCGTGCTGGGCGTGGGCTACCTTATCGCCGCCATCTTTTCCGCCATCCTCATCTCCGGCATTCTCGGGTTCATGCTCACCCCTGACGGCTGGCCGCAGGGACAGACCTTTGCGCAGGCCTATTTCAACCCCACCTTTGTGCCGCAGTTTCTCCTGCGTATTTTCGCGGGCATTGCCATCGGTGCGGTGCTGGCCATCGGCTGGGTGGCCTGGCTTTTCGCGGCCCAATCAGAAGAACGCGGCCAGGTGCTGCGTCTCTCCGGCAGCGTGCTGCTTGGCAGCGGACTGGCCACCGGCGCCTGCCTCTTGGTGTATCTGCGCCGCATTCCGGAAACCTTTCTCACCCACTGGAAATTTTCCGTTGCCACCTCGGCACTGTCGGAACGTCCGGAACTGCTCCTCGCCGCCCAATGGATCCTCCTTGCCATTCTGGTGCTCACGGCCCTGGCCGCGATCCTGAAAATGCGCAAAACGAGCATGCTCCTTTTTGTGCCAGCACTGCTGGCCTGTGTCCTCTATGTGGCGGAGTTTGAGCGGGTGCGTGAATTTGTACGCGGCCCTTATCTGATTCCCGGCTACATGTACGCCAACCAAGTGACCATGGTGCAGAGCCTGCAGGCATCCGAGACCGGTTTTCTTCAAGATCTCAAATGGAAAAACATGCCGCTTGCCAAAGCGCCTTACGCCCATTCCGGCCAGGCCCTTTTTGACGCCAACTGCGGTGTCTGCCACACCATTGGCGGCATCAACGACATCAAAAAACGGCTCGCCGGACGTACCCAGGAAGGGGTGAACGCCCTGCTCTCCATCACCAACTCCATGGTGCCCTTTATGACACCCTTTTCAGGAACGGACCAGGAACGTCTTGAACTGGCGACCTATCTCTATTATCTGACCAACGCGGACGACCGGGTGCGCACGCAGCTTTTGAGCAAGGGAGGGAAATGACCATGCAGCCCTGGCACAATGTGTTTACCCTGCTGCCCCTGGATATCAGCTGGCTGCGTGTGCTCTTGTTTGTCGCCTTTGGTGCGCACCTGTTGTTTGTGCTCCTGGTGCTGGGTACCACGATCATCGGGTTCGTCACCTTCATCAAGGAACGCTATGCGGGCATACATGCCGAGGATCATCTGAGTTCCCGCATCATGCGTTCCTACCTGGGCACCAAAAGTCTGGCCGTGGTGCTCGGGGTGGCGCCGCTTTTGATTATCCAGGTGCTCTTTTACACCGGCTTTTTCACCTCCACCGCGCTCTTTGCCTACACCTGGATCGCGCTCATCCCCCTGATGATTTTCTCCTTCCTGTGCAGCGAGCATTTCTCCCACCGGCTGAAGACGGATGACCGTTACTCGCTGTTTGCGGCAGGTCTGTTGGGGCTCATTTCCCTGCTCATCATCCCCGCGGTGTTCACCGGGGTACTGGCGCTCCTGGAACGGCCCGTTGCCTGGCAGCAGTTTGCCAGAGAAGGCATCCTGCCCGCGGATCTGTTCACCGTGCACTGGCTTCTGCGCTACGTTCATATCATTGGCGCGGCGCTGATTCTGGGTGGTGTCTACCACCTGGTGCGCAACCAGGAAAACGCCTTCTTTGACCAGAAGAGCGCCCGGCAGTGGATTCTCATCGGAATCACCACCCAGATCGTGGTGGGGCTGCCGCTCCTGGCCACCATTGTCAGCCGGCTTGATCTGGCCTCGCTTATCGCCATCATCCTGGCCGTCTTTTTCACTCTTCTCCTGGTGGTGGCGGTGCTGGCGCAGAATACCCGCGCCTCCTCGCTGGTGGCCATCGCACTCCTGCTCTTCCTTTCCATGATCGCGGCACGGCAGGTCATTCAGGATCAGGCCACCCTGCCCATGCGCATGGCGGACCAGGCACGCCTTGAGCAGCAGGCGGTCCAGCTGAATGCATATCAGGCGGACGCGCTTGATCTCTACGCGCAGAACCTGAAAACTGTGTACAACAACGGCGACACCATCTATCAGCACAGCTGCATGCCCTGCCACGGGGTCACAGGTCAAGGCATGGGATTTGCCGCGAAACAGCTGCTCATTCCTGCGGAAGACCTCACCGCGCTTCGGGGCGACAAAGCGTATTTGCGGGGGCTCATCCTGGAAGGGGTGCATGGCACGGCCATGCCCTATTTCACGGTGTTTGACAAAAACAAGATCGACAGCCTGCTGGTGACGCTCGACAAACGCTTCCACATGCTCACGCTATTGCCCAAGACTGCGGGACCGCTTTCGGCTGATGCCAGACAAACATGGGCCAAAGTCTGCTCGGTGTGTCATGGCGAGCACGGCGAAATAAGCAGTTTCGGTAAAACCCTGCAGCCCGCACCGCCTGATCTCACGCGCATGCAGGTGACACCGGAACGCACCCTGCGAATCCTAGAAAACGGCTACCCCGGCACAGCCATGCAGCCCTTCATTGATCTCTCACCGGAGTTACGCAAGGAGCTGGCCCAGCTGACCACCACCTTTGCCGGACAGAAATAAAAGAAGGCATGCCTCGTTATGGCGTGTGTCATCCATCAAAAAAGCGCCTGCGGGAACTGTTTCCGCAGGCGCTTTTGCATTTTTCTGAGGTGATTTTTCAGTATCCCGCCACGACCTGTGGGCCGGAAGCGGACTGCACCGTGCGCAGCCCCAGGGGCTGCAGCAACTGAAAGAGAGGGCTTCCAAAATAAAACAGTTCCTGGCCCAGGG
>DAIODL010000095.1:0-7603 GCA_036746815.1 Desulfobulbus sp. | reverse complement strand
CGCATATCGACTCGCCGACGGCCGTCCCGAAGGCTTTCTCCAAAACCGCTGTCTGGCGGGTTATATCCATCTGCACTGGGGCCGCACGCCGGATGCCCCGCGCCGGTTCGTGCAGGCCTGCCGCCAAACCATCACAGGTCAACGATGAGTAAAATCAGACGCCTCATCCCCAAAAAGCGCCCGCCGGTCAACGGGACAGGAAATTTCCGCATTATCCCGGGTGAACGTGCCGTGGCACACTGCCCGCCTGAAGAATTTGCGGTGATCAGTAGCGCCATGCAGGTGACCGGCGACTTCACCCTTGCCGATAACATCTGCTTTCACCCGCGGGCAATGGAAGCCGGACTGGCGGCCATCCGCGCGGGAAAAGACATCCTAGTGGACAGTATTAAAGTGGCGGGCGGCATCTCCAGGAACAAGCTCGACCGCTTTGGCGGGCAGGTGATCTGCCGGATAGCGGAACCTGAAACCGCACTCCTGGAAACAAACATCGGCATAGTGGTCGTGGGCAGCGAGCCCTCCACCCTGCTCAAGGTGATAGCGCTCATTGAAGAACAACGGTTTGCACCGGATCTGGTTATCGGCGTTCCCATGGGCTTAAGCCCTGCGGTGGACTGCAGACAACTGCTGGCCAGACAGGACTACCCCTTCATCACCACGCTGGGCCGCAGGGGCGGCACGCCGGTGGCGCTGGCCATGATCACCACTTTGCTGGAACTGGCCTGAACATGCATCCCGCAAAGGTACCCGGCAGCTTCTGCTTCACCAGGCAGGACAAACGTGGTACACATGCAGGGGTGTACACTCCTTTAACCTCCTGACAGAGCACCATGTCCCCTCAAGCAATCTACCCGCTCCTGCAACTGAAACTGCCGCAGGCATCGTTTACAGGCTTTGCCTCGCTCCTGCAGCACGGCGTGCTCTTTCCCCTGCATGAACAGCTCACCCTGCGTACGTTTTTGCTCTCTCTGCCGGGCTTCACGCCGGAATACATTGAAAAAAACGTGCAGACCATCTTTGTTGACGGCGTGGCTACCGACAACCTGGACCGTGATCTCACTGATGGTTCGACCGTGGCGCTCTCCGCTGCCATGCCTGGGCTTGCGGGTGCAATTTTCAGGCGTCAGGGTATACACAAAACACTCCGCAGTCAGCCGGACCCGAACGAGCCGGCACCGCATGCCAATGGTTTTCTTACCCTGAAGCTCTTTAATTCCATTGCCACGGACCGGGTAGAGGGCTGTCTGCGGCAGGGCGTGCTCATCTCTGGTCAGGCGCTGGCCGATTTCGGCCGTAGCCACGAAGAACTCTTTGCCACTGCAGCATGTCTGCAGCTTGACGGGCAACCAGTCGACGCAGCTGACCTGATGGCCAGGGTACCTACGTTGGAAAAGCTTACATTCCAGGCTATCTGCTGAAAAAAAGGTGCGAACGCACCTCACGCGATAAAAGTGCAGGCTGTCTCGGGAATGGCCAACCGGACCCGGCTGCCCACGGTGGGCGCAACTTTGCGGTAAGCGGCACCCTCCATGAGCACCACCATAAGTACACCCGCATCCACCACCACCCGGACATTACCCCCCTCCTCCATGAGCAGCACCACCCGCCCGGCCAGGGACGCATGATCGGATGGAACAGAGCCGGTTTCCGGCAGAAGCAGAATCATGGATGGGTTAAGGGTTACACGCCCGCGGTCCTTCCTCAACGAGGTGGGTGTACCTGGAAAGCAGAGCTGCACCACGTCATGCAGCTTACATTGCCATCCCCCCGCATCACCTGAGATAATACAGGCATAGCTATTTTCATAGGTGGTGGGAACCAGGCGGCCATTCTCCAGCACCAGGGTCTTTTGCGCCAGAGCCGCCGCCTGCAGACGGTCGTGGGTGGTGAAGATAATGGTGGTGCCCAGCTCGCGGTTGATCCGCTGCAGCAGTTCGCCGATCACCGCCTGATTCTCCGCATCAACGCTTGCAGTAGGCTCATCGCAGAGCAGCACCTCAGGCCGCAGGGCCAGCGCCCGGGCCAGCGCCAGACGCTGAGTCTCTCCCCCGGAAAGTTCAGGCGCCCGCGCTTCCCGGTACCGTTCCAGACCAACCGTGGCCAACACCTCGTCCACGCTCCGCCCGCGTTCCGCACTATCCAATCCCCGAATCTTCAGGCCAAATTCGATATTGCCCCGCACCGTGGTGGAAAACATGATGGGATGCTGATCCACCAGCACCACCCTTCGCCTGAGGGCGAGCAGGTCACTGCGCGCCGGATCAACTGGATTTCCCTGAAACAATAGCGTGCCTGAGGAGGGCGGCACCAGAAAGGCCAGAATATCGAGCAGCGTGGTCTTGCCCGCGCCATTGGGGCCCAAGAGGGCATGGATGGAGCCGGCTTCGATATCCATCTGGTCAATATCGAGTACAACCCGATCATTGAACTGCTGCCGAAGCGAAGTGAGTTGATAGAGCATCATCGGCCGCTTTTCCCCTGAATCAGGTTAAATCCCACATTCACCGCCAGACTGAGCAGCATGAGCACAATGCCCAGGGCCACGGCCAGGGAAAATGATCCCTTGTCGTACTCCAGGGCCATGGCCGTGGTCATGGTACGGGTAAAGCCACGGATATTGCCGCCCAGCATCATGGAAATACCGATTTCCGAAATCACCCGGCCAAAGGCAGAGATCACCGCCGCGCTGATGGCGAACCGGGCCTCGCGCAGCACCACCAGAGCAGTCTGCCAGGTGCCCGCGCCCAGGGTGCGTGCGGTTTTACGGTAGCGCTCGTCCACCCTGCTGACAGCGGCCAGGGTCAGGGCGGCGATCAGGGGCACAATCAAGATGAACTGGCCAATCACCATGGCTTTCTGGGTGTAGAGCAGGTCCAAGGGGCCGAAAATGCCCCTCCGGGAAATAAACACATACACAAAAAGGCCGATCACCACCGTGGGCAGAGCCAGCATGGTGTTGAGCAGGGTGACAATGACCCGCTTACCGGGCAGATGCGTGTAGGCGATGAAAAAGCCGGTAGGAATACCTATGACGGCGGCAGCAAGGGTGGCCAGCGAGCTGACCGACAGGGTCACCTGAATAATCTGCAACAGTTCGGCGTCCAACGAGCCGATCAGGTGCAGAGCCGCCAGAAAACTGTCGTAAAAGAAATGCATGATGCGAGCAGGCAGTCCGGAGGGACTGCCCGGCAGCACCGGCCGTCCCTCCGAAGGATATGCTTATTTTTTGGCGTCAGGGAAAAAGAGCTGTTTGCCGTGCATCTGGTAATCGGCAATCACCTTCTGCCCGCGCGGTGACATCAGCCAGTTTGCCATTTCCTCGCCCAGCTGCTGCTTGACGTGCGGAAATTTCTTGGCGCTCACTGGGATAAATCCGTAGGGGTTGGACAGTTTGTCGCCGCCCTCACAGAGAATATCAAGGTTGATCGGCACTTCACGCCCGTATTTATAGTTGATGTAGGTGCCCCGGTCAGCCAGGGTATAGGCCTGTTTCTCGTCGGCAATAGTCAGGGTTTTGCCCATGCCCTGGCCCACGGAAAGGTACCAGGAGCCGCCATCCTTGGGCCGCACCGCTTTCACGGTCACGGATTTTCCGTTTTTCTCCTGCGTGGTTTCCACGGTGTCCAGCGGCAGGCCGGATTCCTTCCACAACTGCTGCTCCTTGGCATGGGTACCGGAATCATCACCCCGGGAAATAAAAGGTACCCTGGCCGCGGCAATCTTCTTCAAGGCTACCGCGCCATCATGCAGACCTTTAATACCAGCCTTGTCAGCCGCCGGTCCAACGATAATGAAGTCGTTGTGCATTACCCCGTAACGTTTGGTGCCATATCCTTCAGCCACAAAGGCATCTTCGCGCGCCCGGTCATGCACGAAAATGACATCCACATTGCCGTCCATGCCATCACGAACGGCGGCACCGGTACCCTTGGCGATCACCTTGACTTTGATCCCCGTGTCCTTCTCCAGGGCCGGCAAGAGAACATTCAACAGCCCGGATGCCTCGGTGGACGTGGTGGTGGACATTTTCAGTACCTTGTCTTCGGCCATGGCGTGGCCGCACAGAAAAGGAACCAACAGCAGCCCACAGGCCAACACATGTTTAAAACGCATACACTGCTCCTTTTGGTGTCTGTTTGAGCGGTGCCCCAACCACCCAATATTTATATTCCCTGACTTTCCTGAAATACGATCTTCCCGGCCATGGTCAGGTCATAGCCGGTCAGTGCAGCCGCCAACTGGCGAAACTGTTCCGTTTGAATCAGACCGAAGAAGGCCTGAATCGATTTTTCAAAAAACACTTTCCGGGAAACCAGCAGATCAAAGCGCTCCCAACGGATGGGAAGAAAGCCCAAATCCAGAGAATGGGCCACCGTGGCGATAGCGGGACCCACATCGGCCCGCCCGGCAAGGATCTCCATGCCCACGTCCATGTGCCGCGACACCTCGTTGGTGTAGCCCGGAATTTTATCGCCACGCAGACCGGCCTTCTGCAGTTCATGGTCCAGAAGAAGCCGGGTGCCCGTGCCCAGTGCGCGGTTCACCAAACGCAATCCCGGTGTGGCCAGATCAGAAACGGCCTGAATCGCAAACGGGTTGTCCCGGCAGAACAAAAGCCCCTGCTGACGTCGGCAGAAATTGACCACTATCGGCGCCTGCTCCATCTCCTGGGCCGCGTATTGAAAATTGTAGTCTTCCTCGTCATCCTGAATCAGATGACTGGCCGCGATGTGACAGAGATTGTTGCGCAACGCCTGGACACCGCCCATGCTGCCGACATTGCCAAAAACCGCCAGGTGTCCGGAAAAATTCCGGTTAAATATACTGATAGTCTGATCAAGCAAAGGATCATTGCTGCCAGCCAGCACAATCAGCTGCTGATTGGACACCAGTGGCCGGGCATGATTGGGGAAGTTGATGGTGTTGTTCTCCACCCACTGTTCAACGAGATGCCCGGGGAACAGCCATTTGCCGGCAATTTTGGTGGCCGGCATGGCCTTCTCGGATACCAGCGCATACACCATTTTTTCATGAATATGCAGGAGTTCGGCCACTTCCTTGGTTGAAAGCAATCGTTCCATTCTTCTTCCACAGGCACCATGCGGTGCAACAAGCTCGAAAAAAATTAAGGGGTCAGCGCAGGGAGTCAGTGTTCGTTACGCTTTTCCCACCCTTCACGGATGGACCAGTGCCGGTAGCGGCGCGGCATGTGACTGCCCACCGAGCCGGTTATGAGCACCAGCCACAAAAGCGGCACCATAAGGCCCGCCATCACATGAATAAGCAGGCTCAATCCCAGGTGCAGCCAGATAAAAAGCCCCTTGCCGCGATGCCACCAGCGGGGATCCTGCAGCCATTCCAGGAGAATCAGCAGCCCCCCTGAAACAATGGTAAGCCAGTGCCACGGCCCCAGTCGTGTAAACGGCACGCCCAGCACACAACCGCCAAAAAGCACGGCAGCCACGGCAATATGCAGGGTGCGGGCGGCAATATTGCTCCAGCGCAGACAGGCCGCAGCCACGGAACAAGGCCGGTTCTGTTGATGCGCTGCGTCGCCGGTTTTGGTAGAATCCATTGGCTTTGTCTTCCTCAAACCTTTTGCCAGGCCCCGCCTATGACAGACTTCAGTAAATATTTCACCCGCAATCTGGACCTGCTCACCCCGGCCCAGCAGCAGTACCTGCTCAAGGCGCGCGTGGCGGTGATTGGTTGCGGCGGTCTGGGCGGCTACGTGATTGAGGAGCTGACCCGCATCGGTCTGGGCAGCCTGCATCTTGTTGACCCGGACGTGTTTTCAAAAAGTAACTGCAACCGACAGCTCTACGCCCTGCAGTCCACCATGGGTAAGGGCAAGGCGGACACCGCAGCGCAGCGTACAAAGGCCATTGGCCCCTGGTGCCGGGCGACGCCGTACGCCGCTGATTTCCGCGAGCTTCCCGAGGCAGAAGTCTTTGCCGTGGACGCAGTGGTGGACTGTCTGGATGATATCCAGGGAAGACGCGACCTGGCCCGCCTCACCGACCGCCTGGGGCTGCCACTCATCCATGGCGCGGTGTCCGGCTGGTACGGCCAGGTGGGAGTGCACCGCCCGGGCACGGACCTGATTGGCCGTCTCTATCCGGAAAGCACGGACAAAAAGAAAAACGCGCCCTCTGTCCTTTCCTGCACCGTGGCCCTGGTCGCCAGTCTGCAGGCACTTGAAACCGTAAAAATCCTCCTTAGCCTGGACTCGCCGCTGCAAAACGGCTGGCTCCACATTGATCTCAAGGAGAGCGAATTTCTCCTCATGCCCCTCTAATCCATCCCCTATGCCAGTTCCACGAGTTTACCCGTATCGCGGGTGGAATAGCCGCCCAGCGCTTCCACGGTCTTTTGAAATCCGGGAGCAGCAATCACCGCCAGAAGCGTCTGTATCATGGGCGTGTCAAAAAACTCTCCAGGAATGAGCAGATCGTAACGCTCCTCCACCAGCGGCACAAAATCAAGCTTCAGTGCTTTGGCCGCACTCTTGATACCCAGCCCCACATCCACCTTGTTGGAAAGCACGGCCACCGCCACTGCCATATGCGTATATTCATCCTCACGGTAGCCTTTGATGTCGTCTCCGTCCAGACCCGCCTTCTCCAGTTCATAATCAAGCAGCACCCTGGTGCCGGAACCGGCCTGACGGTTAATAAAACGGACTCCCTCCTGGAACAGGTCGTTTATGCTGGCGATACCCTTGGGATTGCCGGGATGCACGATAAAGCCCTGCTCCCGGTGCACCAGGGTGACGATGCGGATGTCGCGCCCAGGCAGATACTTGCGCACGTAGCTGGTGTTGTAGGAGCCATCCGCCGCGTCCAGCAGATGTGAGCCCGCCAGATGGCACATGCCCTGCTTGAGCGCCATGATACCGCCCAGGCTGCCCACATGGGTGGAGGCCAAGGCATAGGCCGGCCGCTGCTGACGGAGAGCATCGTTGAGCACGTCCAGACAGAGGTCGTGACTGCCCGTACAGAGTATGGTCCGCTCAATCTGCGAGGGCGGTAAGAGCAGTTCAATATCCACCTGTTTGCCCGCCTTCTCCCCCTCGGAAGAGGCGGCAATACGCAGCATGCCGCCCGCGCGGGTGATGGTGGTAATGGCGCCTGCGCCCTTTTTCAGCGGCACGGCCACAAAATTTCTGCCAATCCGTCCCACGATCATGCGGCGGAAATCCTCAATCCCTGCCCGGGAAGGCAGATCCCTGGCCAGGATGGCGGGCACTATAACCGGCGGCTCCGGCGTGATGCCCTGCATCTGCTGCAACAAAGGCATCACCAGCTGTTCCATGGCAATGATGGCGGACACCGGATACCCGGGCAGCCCGACCACCGGTTTTTCCTGCACAACCCCGAGAATGGAGGGTTTGCCGGGCATGATGGTCACCCCGTGCACCAGCACCTTGCCCAGCGCCTCGATGATGTGCACCGAAAAATCTGCGCTGCCCGCCGATGAGCCGGCATTGAGGATAACCATATCCGCATCCGTCTCCACCATGGACTGCAGATACTTTTTTATGCCCTCAAACGTATCGCTCTGGATGGGCATGACCTCGGCCACACCGCCCGCCCTGGCCACC
>DAIODL010000094.1:0-7612 GCA_036746815.1 Desulfobulbus sp. | reverse complement strand
GGCACAAGCATAATTAGGATAAGCTGTTCAAGGAAAAATCTGTTACATTATGAAACAGTCAATGGGTGCGGGATGGAACGGAAAACGCTCGGGCACGTCTTGGAACTTTTTGACAACTCATCCAGGAAATCTGACGTTCTTCTTTACGTCGCCGCTTGCGGAATCGGACAGTTCACGCTGGAAACCGATTTTTTTTTTGGCAAACGCCTATCTGCGGCATGGCCTCACGCAATGCCGGCCTTATCGCCACACCACCCATTGCTCGTGCCGCCGCACGGCCGCAAAACCCGGAAACACTGGTACATCCTTTTGTCCAGGGAGCCTTGGTGTTGTACAGGCCAGCCGCACTCTGGACGGGGATCCCGTGGAACCGGCGATCAAAATACTCTTTAAGTTTGTTCAGACAGGTGACGCTACCTCGACAAGGGAGAAAAAGGTATGCATGAGCTCATCAGAACAAAGGATAAATACATCATCACCCCCGCATCCGGGATCAATTCCCCGGATATGCCCCGGATTATTCCGTGGGAATGGCCCCTGAAACCCGGAAGCGAGCCGGACAAGAAGGTCTGGCAGCAGTTCGTCACCAATCACAATCAGGAACAGCTTCAGATCAAGGCAAGCATTTCCGAATCCTGGAAGCGCTGCCTGCAGCTGGGGGTCGACCCCTCTCAGCGCCGATGCAATCACTTTCGCGGTGACCAGCCTCTGGATAGCGAACAGCGGTTTTTACGGGATGTGGTCCGGGGTGCGACAAGTGAAGTGACGGACTATCTTGAAGAAAAGGGGCTGCTGTTCACCATCTGCGACCGCTACGGCTATCTGACAGGCACTATTGGTTCCTATCCGGCTCTGCAGCTGGCAGATGCTCTTGATTTTGGCCCCGGCGCCGACTGGACGGAACAAAGCGTCGGTTCGAACGCCATCGGCATGGCACTGGCCAATGGATTGCCGCAGCAGGTGGTCGGGCGGGAGCATTTTTGCGAAGGGCACCAGGGGTGGACCTGTTCAGCCGCGCCGATTTTCGGTATCAATGGCATGCTGCACGGCTGTGTGGACTTTTCCGGACCGATGCAGGCCGATCACAGCCAATGCCTGTTCATGGCCATCTATTATGCCAGGGCCATTGAAGCGCTCCTGTTCCAGAAGCAGTGTTTCGGCATGCTTGGACACATGCTCAACAGCAGCACCATCGGGCTGCTCACCCTGGACCGGCTTGGCAAGGTCTGCTATTGCAATCGGGCGGCGGCCACGCTGTTCGGCAGTTCCGTGAACCGCATCGTGGGCAAGGATGCTTCCAAATGGTTTGATCTCGCGCCGCTTTTTTGCCGTTGCCGGGAAACGGACGACCAATCGCTGGAACTCCTCTCCATGGTGGAACTTCGTTGCCTGTATAATCCGACCTGGAATGTCTTTGCTACGCCGCTGCGCGACAAAATGAACCTGCTCAACAGCCTGCCGGTCTGCATCTATCCACCCGTCTCGATCAGCAGGCCGCCCAAACCTGCCATGTGTCCGCAAGACGATGGTTTTGCAAAAATTATCGGCAAAAGTGAGCAGTTCCAGCAGGTGATAGAGAAAGCACGCCGGGTTGCGCCAACGGATGCAACAGTCCTCATTACCGGCCAGAGCGGCACAGGCAAGGAGGTTATGGCGCGTGCCCTGCACAAAGCCAGTCCCAGAGCAAAGCAACCGTTTGTGGCCATCAATTGCGGCGCCATCCCCCCGGATCTTATTCAAACCGAGCTGTTTGGTTACGCGGAAGGTGCCTTCACCGGGGCCAGACGCGGTGGCCAGCCGGGTAAATTCGAGCAGGCTTCGGGTGGAACACTGTTTCTCGATGAAATAGGGGAAATGCCCCTGGCCGTGCAGGTGAATCTGTTACGGGTACTGGATGAGAAAAAAATTTGCCGCATCGGCGACAAACGAACGATTCCCATTGATATACGGTTCATTGCCGCCACCAACAGGAATCTTGATACCATGGTGACAACCGGCGACTTTCGTCGCGATCTGTATTACCGGCTGCATGTGGTTGTTCTCACATTGCCGCCTCTCTGTGACCGGGGCGGGGATGTCCAGCTGCTGGCGGATCATTTCATTCAGGAATTTTCCAGCTCGCTGGGACGGCGCATCAGCAAGGTGACCCCAGATTTTCGCGAGGCTCTGGCCGCCTATTCCTGGCCGGGCAATATCCGGGAACTCCGGCATGTGATTGAATCAACCATCATTTTTCTGGAAGGGGAGACTTTAAACGCAGCCGCATTGCCGGAGGACGTGCTGGGGGAGGCGCAGCAGCAGTCCGGCGGGGAGAAAGCCAAGCAACGGTTTTCGACGCTCAACTTTGAAGAGCTTCAAAAGCAGGTCCTGCGGCAGGCGCTCACGCAATATCAGGGGAACATCAGCAAGGTCGCCGCGGCATTGGGGATCGGCCGCAACACCACCTATGCCAAGCTCAAAAAATACCACCTGTTGTAAGCCGGGTGCTGCGGGGCCGAAGTCAGACCGGAGGTGACTGGAATATCGGCAGGAAAAAAGAACATCGGCAACCTCCTGTTTTTCCCTGGCAGAGCGTATGTCCTCCCAATCCCCATCACTGGGGAAGGCGTTGCTCATAATGAAAGATAAGCCCCCTGCCATCCGCACGATTGATCAGTTGCAGGGTTCCCCCTTCGCAGGAAGCTGCTTCCGCGGCAATGGCCAGTCCTAGGCCGCTGCCTCCGCCCGGGGAACCGGGAAGCCGGTAAAAAGGATCCAGTACGCGTTTTTGCTCCTCAACAGGAATGCCAGGACCTGTATCCATGACTTCAAATCCGGCATTTTTCCCCTCGGCAAACAAACGGATGGTCACCTGTCCTCCGGCGGGTGTGTACTGCAGCGCATTCTCCACCGCATTTTTGAGCATCAGCCGGTAGCTGCCTTCATTTCCCTCAAGCTGCAGTTGCGCCTCCTCTTCGAGCCCGAGATCAATATTATGGTCCTCTGCCATGGTGAGGTAATCCGCTATCAATTGCCTGGCCATCGCGGATACATCCACAGCCGCAATCTGCGCCGGTTGCGCCTGAAGTCTCGCAAAACTCAGGAGCTGTTCTGTGAGTTTGCGGGTGCGCTCCAATCCGCGTTGCAGCAGCGTGATTCGCTCCTGCAAACTCTCCGGTGATTTTGCCTGTTCAAGATTTTGCGCCTGCAGCATCAGGGCCGCCAAAGGGCTCCGCAGTTCATGGGCCGCATCGGCAACAAACCGCTGCTGCTGGCTCATAAGTGTATTGACCCGCTGCAGCAGACGGTTTATCGCCTGAATAAAAGGAAGGATTTCCTCGGGAAGCTGCTGAACAGGCAACGCGGAAGGCAAGGTGTTCTGATGGGCATCCACATAACCCGCTAATGTACTGATCGGTCTCAATTCGGTTTTGACAATACGCAGAATGAGCCACGCCATGACCGGAAGAAAGATGAACAGCGGAATAAACACGCGCAGTGCACTATCATGCGCGATATCATCACGAATATCAGCAGGTTGTGTAACCAGGACACTGTCACCCGATGGCTGAGACATGCGAAACACGCGCAGAGGCCCTTCCTCTGCATGTACCGTGGAAAAACCGGCGGGAAGATTATCATTGAACCATGCTGGAGGTACATCACCGGGCAGGTGAAGCACGCCAACACGCGCGTCGCTGTCTTGCAGTGTCAGCCTGCCAGCCTGCTGCTGCGGCAGGGAGCCGGAAGCACCCGTCGTTTGCTGGGACAGTAAAAAGGCAATCTGGTGCAGGGTATCGTCCTGCAGCTCCCTGGCCTCATTAAAAGACTGAAAAAAGGTAACAATCGAAGCGGCTAGCCCTGCGGCCAGTACCGCAAGGCCCAGCATCCAGGTCAGTCGCTTGCGCAGAGATCGTGTTTTCATGTCCGCTCCACCATCCAACCGGCGCCACGTACATTCTTGATGGCGCCCGTGCCCAGTTTCTTGCGCAGTCCATGAATGAGAAAGTCAACGGCATTACTCTCCACCTCCTCATTCCAGCCGTAAATGCACTCCTCCAGCTGGGCCCGACTGAGAATCCGTCCCGGTTGCAGCAACAGGGCGTGCAGCAAGGCGAATTCACGCGCACTCAAAAGAGCATGCCTGCCCTCGCAATCCACTTCATGGGTGGCAGTGTCCAGTGAAATAGTGCCATTGGTCAGCAGGGAGGAAGCCTGCCCGCCCTGGCGCCTGATAACGGCCCTGAGCCGGGCGAGCAGCTCTTTTACATCAAAGGGTTTGGTGAGATAATCATCAGCCCCGATATCAAGCCCCTGAATCAGATTTTCCACGCCATCCCGGGCCGTAATGATGATAACCGGTATTGCGCTTCCCTGGTGACGGAGACGGCGCAAAACATCCAGGCCATCCCGTTTGGGGAGCCCGAGATCAAGCAACACCGCCTGATGCTCACCGACCTTCAGTGTGTCGCAGGCGCTCTCGCCATCCTGCACCCAATCCACAGCGTAGGCCGCGTCCTTCAAAGCGTACACTATGCCCTGGCCTATCATGGCATCGTCTTCAACCAGTAAAATACGCATCCACACCTCGTGAGGGGTTCACATTACCTAAGTTTATCGTTCTGTTACTCCACCGTTAATGGGCCTTTTCTGCCGCCCGTTGCCGGAAAAAAAGAATACTGGCGATGATAAAACTGAAAAGAACCATGGACGCAGTATAACGGCTTAGAGCAAGACCGCCATGACTGATGGGTTTATCAAGAAAATCTCCCACCACCGCGCCCAGCGGGCGGGTCAGGATAAAAGCCGCCCAAAAGAGCATGGTGCGGGAAATGGAGGTCCAATAATACAATCCGGCAAGCACTGCCAGAAGAAGCGTGAATACCACCGCTCCGCCCTGGTATCCGAGCCCGGCGGTGTCGGCCGTCCAGTCGCCCAGGGCCGTACCCAGCGTCTGCGAAAACATGATGGTCACCCAGTAAAACATTTCCGCTTTGGGGGAACTGACCGTATCCACGGCAATTGATCCAAGGCTCAGATACCAGGTACAGAGGGAAAGGATAAGCAACACGAGCAACAGTGATGACCCGCCGGCATAGCCAATCCCCAGTGAACGGTCAGCGAAATCCGCCATGGTGGTGCCTACAGTGGTGGTGGCGATGATCGTAGCCCAGTACAAAAAGGGATGAAACCTTTTCGCCTTGATCTGTGCGATCACAAACCCCAGAAACAGGGTGGCAAAAATGAGTGTTCCTTTCATATACCCGAGGTGCATGGACATGGAGACCATATCACCGCCCGTTTCCCCGAGCGTTGTTGCCGCAATTTTAATTAACCAGAAAAGAATTGTTATTTCAGGAACTTTACTGAGCGCCTGTTTTGTTGATTGGTTCATATATTCCTCGTGTAGGACGTTGTAGACCTGAATGTGCGCCTCTCATCCGCATGAATGGGGGGTGTATTCTCGTAAAAGCAATAGTTTAATCTCTCCCAAAGCGACACAATGGCGGCACAACGACACGCCTCCTCTTCTGTTGTCTGCGACACGGTTTCCAGGCGCAGCATCATCCAAGGAGGCGCGATCATGCATCATGCCGCAGCAGCACGGGAGACCATCAGTCTTCCTTCTCCCCGTCAGCGTCATGGTCGGCGGTATCTTTGGTGGACGACAGGATCTTTCCGTTTATGGAGTCCACTCGAACGTCTGACACCTGATTCTTGCTGACAACTTCCACCTCGTAAACCAGGGCATTGTGCTCCTGTTCAAGTTCCGCCTTGGTGGCCTTCCCCTGCAGGGATTGCTCGGCCAGGTTGATGGCCTGGCTCAGGCTCACCTTGGTTTTGTTGACCGCCATCGCGTCATTGGCTGGTTCAGTTGCCCAGACACTACCCGCAAAAGACATAGCGACACACAGTGCAGTAAGAGATGCATATACAGTTGTTTTCATACCACAGTCTCCTTGACTTGAAGGTTGTAACGCAGTTATCCGCGTCGACTGTGACTCTACAAAAGGAGAATTAGCCGAGAATTAGCCAGCCTGTTTTTAAAAAAATGTGTTCGATGAGCTTTATTTTCTCTGTAAATGAGTGGTTGCTGGATCTGTATCAGGCGGAGGTTGAGAGCAAGGAATCTAACCGCGTACATCGCGATTGACCACGAGGATAACAAGAACGGTATAATTGGCGAAAAGTGTTGGATAACAAACGAATACGGGATAAATGTTTGACATAACAATAGCCAATGTGCTGTATTTTAAGATCGATAAAATTCATAATGAATCGAAGGAAATGCACCATGCCCCGTCAGTAAAAATACATGGGGCATCAACGTACTGGAGAAAACATCTATGCAAAAAAGGACTCTAGGCAAGACTGATCGAAAGTTGCCACCTATAGGTCTTGGCTGCATGGGCCTGTCCGAGTTTTACGGACCACCCATGGAGCAGAGCGCTGCGATCAAACTCCTGCACGAAGCGATAGAACTGGGTGTCGAACACTTCGATACCGCAGAAATGTATGGCATTGGCGGTGCGAACGAAAAACTGCTTGGTCAGGCGTTCGCAGACCGTCGCGAACGCGTATTCATTGCCACCAAATTTGGACCGACACGGAATTTCGAAACCGGTGAGTTCACTGGCCTCGATGGCTCACGTGCGAACTGCCGGCGCGCGGTCGAAGGTTCTCTGCAGCGCCTCCGTACCGACGTTATCGATCTTTATTATCTGCATCGTGTTGATCCCGCCACACCGATTGAGGAAACAGTGGCCGCAATGGCCGAACTGGTATCCGAAGGCAAGGTGCGCGCCATAGGTTTATCCGAAGCATCAGGCAATACGATCCGCCGCGCAGCCAAAATTCACCCGATTTCTGCGGTACAATCGGAGTACTCGATCTTCAGCCGGGATATTGAGGCGGATGTCATCCCCGCCTGCCTTGATGTCGGCGCATCGCTGGTGGCTTATTCACCGCTGGGCAGAGGCATGCTGACGGGAAAATTTAAGACTGAGAAACTGGGTGAAGGGGACTGGCGTTTGACGACTCCTCGTTACCAGGGTGCAGCCTACACCGCCAACGTGGCGCTTGTTGATGAGATCGAAGCGGTAGCCTCGGCCAGGTCATGCACACAGGCGCAGGTCGCTCTCGCGTGGGTCATCGGTCATGGTGAACACATACTGGCCCTTACGGGAACAACGAAACTGAACAACCTCAAATCGAATCTCAACGCCTGCGATGTGCAACTCTCCAATAATGAGCTGACGATCCTGAATGGACTGGCAGATCGTGTTATGGGCAATCGCTACGACGAATGGGGTATGGCGGGCATAAACGGCTGAACCATTATGGTAATTTTGCAGGTGATAAAAAAGAAATCTACTCACTTTTCCTTTTTCACCTAAAAATTGTTTAACGTGAGCTTGCAATAGACACTAGGAGAAATCATGGGTTTTACTCAGCAACAAATTGCTACTGCTAAATTAATTCAGACCCAAGCAGCACATGATGCTTCCCCCCAGGTAAGACTTGTTGCAGGACCGGGAACCGGGAAATCATTCTCGATAGGGGAACGTGTTAAATGGTTACTGGATAATGGTGTAGATCCAAAAAAAATTTTTGCTGTTCCTTTTACAAGAGC
>DAIODL010000093.1:0-7814 GCA_036746815.1 Desulfobulbus sp. | reverse complement strand
GGGGGGATTGAAAACAGCTTCTACAAATTCTTTTTGTGGAAAAAAATCACGGTGATCGACAGCGTCATCGGCGACCACAAAGAGGCCCTGGCAGGTGTTCTCAACGGTACCCTGCGGCCGGGCGCCATTCTTTCCTCGGCTCGGGCGCATACATAAAAAACGCCGGGACAGTTTCCTGCCCCGGCTTTGTCATCCAGGTAACCCTTAAAAAATTACAGGATATAGCGGCTCAGATCCTGATTCTCGGAAATTTCATCCAGCTGCTTGCGCACGTACTCGGCAGTCACAGTGAAAGTAAGGTCTTCCCGGTCCGAGGCGTCAAAAGAAATCTCGTCCAGCACCCGCTCCACCACGGTGTGCAGGCGGCGCGCACCGATATCCTCGGTTTTCTGGTTTACCTGCACCGCAATGCGGGCCATCTCGTGAATGGCCTCATCCTCAATCACCAGTTTGATATCCTCGGTGGCGAGCAGCGCCTGGTACTGCTTGATCAGCGCGTTCTGCGGCTCGGTGAGGATGCGATAAAACTCCTCTTCGCCCAGGGCATGCAGGTTGACGCGGATGGGGAAACGCCCCTGCAGTTCCGGCGCCAGATCCGAGGGTTTGGCCATGTGAAAGGCGCCGCTGGCGATGAACAGGATGTGGTCGGTCTTGACCGGCCCGTACTTGGTGGTCACGGTAGTGCCCTCGACAATAGGCAGCAAATCGCGCTGCACCCCTTCGCGGGAGACATCCGGCGAACCGGAACCACCGCCGCCGCGAGTGGCGATCTTGTCGATCTCATCCAGGAAAATAATGCCCGACTGCTCGGTACGGCGTATGGCCTTCTCGATAGCTGTTTCCCGGTCCACCAGCCGCTCGGCCTCCTCCTTTTTGAGGTACTCCAGCGCCTCGGGCACCTTCATCTTCTTGCCGTGGGTCTCTTTAGGAAAAAACTTGGAAAAGGCGTCCTGCAGCGAAGACTGCATATCCTCCATGCCGGAGGCGGAAAACACCTCCACCACCGGAGCGTTGTTCGCAGGCGTGGCCACCTGCAGTTCTACCTCCCGGTCGTCCAGTTCGCCGTTATGAAGCATTTCCCGAAACCGCTCGCGGGTGGTCCGGGCCTGGCTGTCACCCTTCTCCCCCTCGTAGCCAAGGGCGATCACATTGCTGGAGGGCGCTGCCCCACCCTGTTCCGAAGATGGACGCGGCAGCAACAGATCCAACAGCCGCTCCTCGGCCATCACCTGAGCCTTGCCCTCGGTTCCAGCCTGCTCCTCCCTGGTGACCATGTTGATGGCCAGCTGCAGGAGATCGCGGATCATGGATTCCACGTCGCGGCCCACATAGCCCACCTCGGTGAACTTGGAGGCCTCCACCTTGAGGAAGGGGCTCTGGGCCAGCTGCGCCAGCCGCCGGGCGATCTCGGTTTTGCCCACGCCGGTGGGGCCGATCATGATGATGTTCTTGGGCGCGATCTCCTCGCGCAGGGGCGGTTCCACCTGCTGCCGCCGCCAGCGGTTGCGCAGGGCGATGGCCACGGAGCGTTTGGCCGCGGCCTGACCGATGATGTAGCGGTCAAGCTCGGCAACGGTTTGCCGGGGAGTGAGGGAATGTATGGATTTCATATTTTCTCAACAATGATGTTGCCGTTGGTGTAAATGCAGATGGACCCGGCGATCTCCAGGGCCGTGCGGGCGATACTTTCGCCATCGAGATCGGAATGCGCCACCAGGGCGCGGGCCGCGGCCAGGGCGTAGGGACCGCCGGAGCCAATGGCGAGAATGGAGTCATCCGCCTCAATCACATCGCCGTTGCCGGAGATGAGCAGCGAATACTGCGAATCCACGGCCACCAGCATGGCCTCGAGCCGCCGCAGCATTTTATCCATGCGCCAGTCCTTGGCCAGCTCCACCGCGGCGCGCATGAGGTTGCCGTTGAACTGCTCCAGCTTCTGCTCGAGCCGGTCATAAAGGGTGAAGGCATCGGCCGTGGAACCGGCGAAACCGGTAATCACCTTATCGTGATAAAGCCGCCGCACTTTTTTGGCCTGATGTTTGATCACCGTGTTGCCCAGCGTTACCTGGCCGTCACCGGCGACCACCACCTGACCCTTGTGGCGCAGGGCGAGAATGGTTGTGGAACGAATTTTAGGGGTCAGCATGAACGTATTTACCTCGGAATTTGTGCATAAAAAGAGAGGAAGGATCGCCAGTGACGTGTAACCACGATCAAAAAAACCGTCAACCCATGACAGTTTCAGCGTTCCCGCTTCCGCGCCTGGGGATGTGCCTGATCATAGACCCGTGAGAGGTGATCTACATTGAGGTGGGTGTACTTCTGGGTGGTGGACAGGCTCACATGGCCAAGCAGCTCCTGCACCACACGGAGATCCGCGCCCATTTCCAGAAGATGCGTGGCAAAGGAATGCCTGAGCGCATGCGGGGTGACGGTGGTGACAATGCCTGCCCGCAGGGCGTACACCTGGATGAGCCGCTCCACGCTGCGCACGCTGAGCCGGCTGCCCTGCCCGTTCAAAAACACCGCAGCAGCTTCCGGCGCGCGCCCGCGCTGCACCCGGGCAAGAGACAGCGCCTGCCGCTGCGGAAAATAATGCTCCAAAGCGTCATGAGTGGCCCGGCCAAAGGGCACAATCCGCTCCTTGTTGCCCTTGCCGCGGACACGCACCATCTCCCCCGCAAGATCAACATCCGCAAGATTGCAGCCCACCAGCTCGGAAACCCGCATACCCGTGGCATAGAGCATTTCAAACAAAGCCCGGTCGCGCTGCCAGAAGGTATCCGAAGCTACCGGCGCCTCCAGAAGGGCAAACACCTCATCCACGGTGAGAAAGGCAGGAATGTGGTGGCCCAGCCTGGGCGTGGCCACACCATTTACCGGATCGGTCTCAATCAGCCCTTGCCGCTGCAGGAAACGGAAGAAGGTGCGCAGGGCGGAAAGCTTGCGCGCCACCGAGGTGGCGGCATTGCGCGCGTACAGGGAACCAACGAATGCCTGCACCCGGACGGCGGTAATATCCTGGGGTACCACATTCGGCCCGCAGAACTGGAGGAACTCGAGCAGATCCCGCTGGTAGCCATCCGCGGTGTGGGCGGAATAGCCCTTTTCCACCAGAAGCCAGCTGACGAATTGTTCAACAAGATGTGACATCGCACAGATGAAGGTTGAAAGGAACAGGGAGAATGTATATCATAACTGATTACCCTTGCCTGTTTTTTTCGGCAAACATATTCGCAATTCCGCAGGCGGATGGAACCGCGCATGGCAAAGAAAACGTTTGAAACCTCATTAACCAGATTGGAACAGATCGCTGATGAACTGGAAAGCGGCGAGCTGAGCCTGGAAAAGAGTCTGGAAAAATTCAATGAAGGCATGACCCTGGTGCAATTCTGCAACGGCAAACTCGACGAGACCAAAACCCGGATCGAACTCCTGCTGCACAAGGATGGGGCGCTCACGGCCACTGCGTTTACAGAGGAAGACGGTGGAGATCAAGACCTATCTGAATGAGCAGCGCCAGCTGGTGGAGGCACGTCTGGCCGGGCTGATGCTGGTGGCCGACGGCACCTTCAAGAGCCATATCGAATCCATGCGCTACAGCCTTTTTGTCGGCGGCAAGCGTATCCGCCCCATTCTCTGCCTGGCGGCGGCGGAAGCGGTAAGCGGCGGCACGGCCATCCGTGAACAGGCCATGCCCGTGGCCTGCGCCCTGGAATGCATCCACACCTATTCCCTGATTCATGACGACCTCCCGGCCATGGACAACGACTCCCTGCGCCGGGGTAAACCCACCAATCACACCGTGTTTGGCGAGGCCGCGGCCATTCTCGCCGGTGACGGCCTGCTCACCTACGCTTTTCAGCTGCTGAGCGGTATCGCCGACCGTGGCATCGACGATTCGGTCCGTATCCGCATCATCCACCTCATCGCCCGCGCGGCCGGTCCCCTGGGCATGGTGGGCGGCCAGTCCCTGGACATGATCTACGAGGGCAAGCAGGTGGACTATGACACCCTGCGCTCCATCCACCGCAGCAAAACCGGGGCGCTCATCACCGCCGCGGTGCTCAGCGGCGCGCTGGTGGCTGATGCCACCCCCCGGCAGGAGGCGGCCCTGGAAACCTATGGCAACAACATCGGCCTTGCGTTCCAGATCGCCGATGACATCCTGGATGTGGAATCCACCACCGAAGAGCTTGGCAAGTCCGCAGGCAGTGACGCCAAGGCGCACAAGGTCACCTACCCCTCGCTGTTTGGGCTGGAAGCCTCCCACAAGATGGCTGATGATGCGGCCAATGCCGCCATCGCCGCACTGACAGACTTTGCCTTGCCCCAGGCCGAACCGCTCCGGGCCCTGGCCCATTACATCGTCGACCGGAAAAAATAATCATGCTGATCATGGATTCCCCCACCCCCCAAGCATCTTCCCTGCTGGACACCATTGATTCCCCCACTGACCTGCGCAAACTCACGCTGCCGCAGATGACACAACTGGCCCGGGAACTGCGGGAAACCATCATCAACACCGTAGCGCAGACCGGCGGCCACCTCGCCCCCAGCCTGGGTGTGGTGGAGCTGACCATTGCCCTGCACTACGTGTTCAACACCCCCAAGGACAAACTCATCTGGGATGTGGGTCATCAATCCTACGCGCACAAGCTGCTCACCGGCCGCCGCGATACATTCTCAACGCTCCGCCAGTACAAGGGCATCAGCGGCTTTCCCAAACGCGCGGAAAGCCCCTTTGACACCGTGGAATCCGGCCACAGCTCGACCTCGATTTCTTATGGACTGGGCATGAGCGCGGCCCATGACATCCTGCACGACCCGGCCAAGGTCATCGCCGTTATCGGCGACGGCTCCATGACCGCGGGCCTGGCCTTTGAAGGATTGAATCAGGCGGGTGATCTGGGCCGTGATCTGATCGTCATCCTCAATGACAACGAGATGTCCATTTCCAAAAATGTGGGCGCGCTTTCCAGTTTCCTGAGCCGCCAGCTCACCGGCCGCACCATCCGCCGGTTGCGCGATCACATTGAGGACCGGCTGCTGTCGCTTTCTTCGGTGGGCGAGAACATCCTCACCATGCTGCGCAAGAGCGAGGAGAGCATCAAGGGATTCTTAACGCCGGGCATGCTGTTTGAGGCACTCAAGTTCAAGTATGTGGGCCCCATCCCCGGCCATGAGCTGCCGGATCTGATCGCCACCCTGGAAAACGTGCGCGACCACAACCACGGCCCGGTGCTGGTGCATGTGATCACCACCAAGGGCAAGGGCTATGCGCCTGCGGAAACCCGGCCCGGCGACTATCACGGCGTAGGCCCCTTCCATGTGGCCACCGGCGAGCCCATCAAACACCCCGGCGCTCCCGTCTCCTACACCAGAATATTCGGTAACACCCTCTGCCGCCTGGCGCGTGAAAACGGCAAAATCGTGGGTATCACCGCGGCCATGCGCGCGGGTACGGGTTTGTCCGGCTTTGCCGCTGAATTTCCCGACCGTTTCTTTGACGTGGGCATTGCCGAACAGCACGCGGTTACCTTTGCCGCGGGCATGGCCATGGAGGGATTGCACCCCTGTTTCGTGGTGTACTCCTCGTTTCTGCAGCGCGCCCTGGATCAATTGATCCACGATGTGTGCATGCCCAATCTGCCGGTGACTATCGCGCTGGACCGCAGCGGCGTGGTCGGAGCGGACGGCCCCACGCATCACGGGGTGTTTGATCTGGCGCTGCTGCGCTGCATCCCCAACCTCACCATCATGGCGCCCAAGGACGAAAACGAACTGCAGCACATGCTCGCCACCGCCCTGCACCATGAGGGACCGGTGGTCATCCGCTACCCTCGCGGCAGTGGCGAGGGCGTGCCGCTGGACGCGGCGACGCAGCTTCTGCCCCTGGGGAAGGGTGAACCGCTCCGCGAAGGCGGGGACCTCCTCCTCCTGCCCATCGGCAACCGCGTCTATACGGCACTGCAGGCCGCGGAGATGCTGGCAAAGCAGGGCATAGAAGCTGCGGTGATCAATCCCCGCTTCCTCAAACCGCTGGACGAAGAACTGATCTGCGCGAAGGCCGCTGCCACAGGACGCGTCATCACCATCGAGGATGGAGCCATCCAGGGCGGTTTTGGCAGCGCTGTACAGCAGGTGCTTGGTCAGCACAAACTGTACATCCCCTGCGTCACCCTGGGCTACAAGGACACCTTCATCGAACATGGCCCCCAGTCCGTGCTCTGGCACAATGCCGGCCTCGACGCCGAAGGCATTGTCCGGGCCGCCACAGAACTGGTCAAGCAGGTCTGAAGCCATCCCCTATTACGCAAAAAGCCCGCTGATCATGAGATCAACGGGCTTTTTTTTATGCTCATACCTGGGGAAAGTTACGTGGAATTTCGGTTCCTGCGCTGGGTAAGCACGGGCAGAAACTGGTCCAGGTAATCCTGCCCCATCACGCCCAGCCGCCGTGCCGCCTGCGGAGTCATGGTGGCAAAAACCGCAGTTGTGCGTACGCACAGCATCTGGTCTTCATTATAAATCTCGCCCAGCACCACCACCTCACGGTCGGAACGTACCTCCTGGATGGAGCCCACCGCGGTCAGCTCCATGCCCACATGCAGCGGCTTTTTGAACTCCACGGTCATGGTCTTGGTGACACCGATCCGCTCCAACAGATAAATCACCGACCAGCCCATGATTTCATCCATGATGGTGGAGAGAATACCGCCATGCACGGTGGTGTCCCAGCCCGCCATGGTGGTGGGCACGGTGATGAAGGAATACATCTTCTCCTCATCGGTCTGAAAATGCATGTGCAGCCCAATGGGATTCTCCGCGCCGCAGCCAAAGCAGGACTGCGTCGGCGCATTCATAACAGGATGCAGCAGCGTGCGGTCAATCATGATCTTTCCAGTGCGCGTACGAGTCGCGGCAACTATTCCGGGGATTTATTTCTTGCCGGCCTTAGCTTTCTTGCCAAGCTTGGCGATTTCCTCTTCCACCTCTTCCGCGCCCTCGGCGTAGAACTTGGCCTCATCCGGGGCCAGATGGTGCAGCAGGCGCAGAAACTCACCGGCATGTACCCGCTCCTCGTCGGCAATGTCTTCAAGGACCTCAATAGCCAGCTTGTTGTCCGTGGATTCCGCCAGCTGCATGTACAGCTGAATGGCCTCGTACTCGGCAGCCACCATGAACCGGATGGCTCGCACCAGTTCCGCGTCCGTCAATTTTCTATCTTTGGCCATTCCCGCAAAAGGATTTCCAAATTCAGGCATGTTGTTCCTCCTCTGTGTTGTTGCGATTCATTTTGGTGCAGTTGCAATCATGGTAGCCTATATGGCACCAAAGGACAAGAAAAGCAGGTGCTGCGGCCACGTACAGGTCATCTCCCTGCATTTCATCTTCATGCTTTATAAAAGATAACCCTTTCAGAAGGCAAGGAATCCAGGTAAAAAATGCATACCGACAAATAAAAATCGTAAATGTTCTTTGCACAAAACATGAACAGGCTGGACCTGTACCGGTGCGGATCATCCGGCATAAATGTTCAGGGAGATAAAACAGTATGCATACCGGCAACCTGAATCATTGGCGGCACGACCACACCTTCGCCCAAGACCAAAAGCGGCCCGGTGAATCCCGCACGCTTATTGTTATCGCGGTCACCGCACTGATGATGGTAGTGGAGATCTTCGCGGGCATTCGCTTCGGGTCCATGGCCCTGCTGGCGGACGGCCTGCATATGGCATCGCACGCCGTGGCCCTTTGCATCACCGCGTTTGCGTACATCTATGCCCGCCGTCATGCACGGGATCCGCTGT
>DAIODL010000092.1:0-7841 GCA_036746815.1 Desulfobulbus sp. | reverse complement strand
CTCCCGCCTTCACAAGCGGCGGATAGATGAGCAGTATGCTGGTGCCTTGGACCACAGCAGTCAAAATTTAGAACGATTCCCGCGTCTTGTGGAACACGATCTTGGGAAAGAGTTCATGGGTGTGGTCCAGACGCCAGCTGCCCTCGGCCAGGAAGGTAAGGTGGCCTTCGGCGTCCGTGGCCAGGTTGAACTGGTATTTTTTCTCGAACTCACGCATGTGCTGTTTGTCGTCGCAGGTCACCCAGCGGGCCACGGTGAAACTGAGCGGCTCGTAAGTGGCATCCACGCCGTACTCGTCCTTGAGCCGGGTCATGGTCACCTCGAACTGGAGCACACCCACCGCGCCCAGGATGTACTCGTTGCCAATCATGGGCCGGAACACCTGCACCGCTCCTTCTTCGGCCATCTGCACCAGCCCTTTCTGCAGCTGTTTCATCTTCAGTGGGTTTTGCAAGACCACGCGCCGGAAATGTTCCGGGGCGAAGTTGGGGATACCGGTGAACTTGAGCGGCTCCTTGTCGGTGAAGGTATCACCGATCTTGATGGTGCCGTGGTTATGAATACCGATGATGTCACCGGGATAGGCTTCATCCACGTTGGAGCGCTCCTGGGCCATAAATACGGTGGCGTTGGAGAGGTTGATCTCTTTGCCGATGCGGTGATGAATCACCTTCATGCCGCGGGTGAACTTGCCCGAGCAGATGCGGAAAAAGGCGATGCGGTCGCGGTGGGCCGGGTCCATGTTGGCCTGAATTTTAAAGGTAAAGCCGCTGAAGGCCTCTTCGTCCGGGTACACCATGCGGGTGGTGGTGGGCCGGGGGCCGGGGGGCGGCGAGAGTTCCACAAAGGAGTCCAACAGCTCGCGCACGCCGAAGTTATTGATGGCGCTGCCGAAAAACACCGGCGTCTGTCCCGCCTTGAGGTAGTCGTTGTGGTCAAAGGGATTGGCCGCGCCCTGCAGCAGTTCGATGTCCTCGCGCAGCTTGTCCGCGGCAAATCCGCCGACAAGCGCATCCAGCTTGGAGTCGGAAAGATCCTTAACCACCACGCAGTCCTCGGGCCGGGTGTCCTGGCTGGGTTTGAACAGGGTGATCTGGTGGTTGCGCAGGTCATACACGCCCTTGAACCCCTTGCCCATGCCAATGGGCCAGGAGAGCGGCGCGCATTCGATCTGCAGCTTGTCCTCAATGTCGGCCAGGATGTCCAGCGGTTCCATGCCTTCGCGGTCGAGCTTGTTGATGAAAGTCATGATCGGCGTGTTGCGCATGCGGCACACCTCCATCAGCTTGGTGGTCTGCGTTTCCACGCCCTTGGCCGAGTCAATGACCATGAGCGCGGAGTCCACCGCGGTCAGCACCCGGTAGGTGTCTTCGGAGAAGTCCTGGTGGCCTGGAGTGTCGAGCAGATTGATCTCGAAATCGCGGTAATGGAACTTCATTACCGAGGTGGTTACCGAGATACCGCGCTCCTTTTCAATGGCCATCCAGTCGCTGGTGGCGTGCAGAGCGGTTTTGCGCGATTTGACCGCGCCTGCCATCTGGATGGCGCCACCGAAGAGCAGCAGCTTCTCGGTGAGGGTGGTTTTACCGGCGTCGGGATGGCTGATGATGCCGAAGGTGCGGCGCTTGGCGATTTCTTTACTGTATTTGCTGCTCACCATGACCTCGTCTTGTTGGGTTCCGGCAACGGTTCTGGGAAAAATGGGCTGGAAATGGAAGATTTGTTTTTTGCCTGGACCTGCCTGTGCAGGTGCAAATAAAAAAACCCGAGACTTGTGAGTCTCGGGTTTCTCCAGCGTACTGCTGTGATATTTGGCTCCCCGGGACGGACTCGAACCGCCGACAGGGTGGTTAACAGCCACCTGCTCTACCGACTGAGCTACCGAGGAATATAGCTCGTACGTCCATGGCGGACTCAGTAATCTGCCATTTCGAGAATGGCTACTTAGCATAGTGTGTGGGCATCGTCAAGCAAAACTTATGCAGTTGTCTGGAAAGGCAGGTGATTGCGTCAATCCCGGCGCAGCTGCAGCGACACCCATTCATCCTGGTACCGCCGGTTTGCCGGGGTAAAACCAAGCTCCCCGTACACGCGGCAGATATTTTCTTCCTGCATGCCGCTGAGGATACCCGCCAGCACCAGAAAACCGCCCGCGGCGGTGAGCCGGGCCAGGGTGGGGGCCATGTCCACCAGCACGTCGTGGACGATATTGGCGATCACCAGCGGGAAGGTGCCGGTGATTTCCTGCACCGGTGTGGCGCTGACGGCAATGCTTTCCGAGAGCTTATTATGGGCGATATTTTCTCCGGCCACGCGCACGGCCTCCACGTCGTTGTCAATGGCGATAGCCTTTCCGGCGCCAAAAAGGATGGCGGCCATGGCGAGGATGCCAGTACCGGTGCCCACATCCAGGGCTTTTTCCACGGGAATTTGCCGCATGCTGTCCTGGATCAGGGCCAGAGCCATGCGCGTGGAGGCGTGCTGGCCGGTGCCAAAGGCCATGCCCGGATCCATCTCAATGATTTTTTCACCGGGCGCGGGTACATAGGTTTCCCAGGAAGGTTTGATCACCAGCCCCGGCACAATGGCAAAGGGCTTGAAATACTGCTGCCAGCTAGTTGCCCAGTCCTCATCGGCCAGAAGCGAGGTATCAAACTGCGGCAGTGGTTGTTCAAAGATGGCGAAGAGATCGCCCAATTCGGCGCGGACTTTGGTGAGAATGGTCTCGGCAGAGGCATCCGCTGTAATCAGGAAAAAACCGCTGAGTACTGCGCCGGATTCGGTTTCCGGGCTCTGTTCCACCCCGCTGCCGCTGAGCACCCCGAGCAGATCGGAGGCAGATTCAAGAAGGGGAGAAGGGCAGGTAAAGGTGATTTTCAGCCATTGTTTCGAGCTGGCAGGTGTTGATGTGGGCATGTGAGTTACTTCGTTTATTTGATTTATTCATGGGCAATAAGGGGACAACGCCACCCATCATACCCGGAGGGTTGAACGGCGGCGAGTGTTTTTGGCCGCTAGGCCTCGCCACGTACTCGGGAGAAAAGGAATTTGTTGATTGACAAAAACGTAGGGAAACGGTTACTTAAACCCCTTGTCGCTTGGTTTACGTGGGTGTCAGTGAGCCTTTTTTCAAGGCCCTGAATGCTCCCGCCTCACCGCGTGCACCTTAGCGGGCGTTTTCGCACCTTACCAGGAGCCTGACATGATAGATACCTCCGGTCATCATATTGTGTATGGAGAGTTGCGCGATTACCTCACCGGTATGCCGCTGCCGGATACCGATGACGAGCGGGTGTGCCAGGATCTGGCCCACCTGCTGGTGGAAAAGCTGGGCTACGCGAAGGAGGAACTGACGCCGCGCCTGACCCTGGTTACTGACTACGGCAACCGGGTGGTCACTACCATTGACCTTACCGTGACGCTTGAAGGCAGGCGAGTGATGATCCTGCGTTTCGGGCCGGGTTCGCTGGTAACCCGGGAAAAGGCAGCGGTGGCGGCAGCCCGTCTTCTGGAGCCTGACTATCGCATTCCTTTTGCCGTGGTCACCAATGGCCGGGACGCTGAGCTCCTTGAAACCGCCCATGGCAAGGTGCTGGCAACGGGCATGGACTGCATCCCCAGCCGGGAAGCAGCGCTGACGCTTATGCGCGAAACCGTGTTTGAACCCTTCAGCGATCCGGAGAAGCGGGAGCAGGCTGAGCGCATTTTGAATGTCTTTGACCTTGAGGTCTGCTGCATGGGCAGCAAATGCCAGCAGCAGGATTGAGAACTGGTGCGTCACCGGTAGCTGGTAACGCATGCAGGACACGTCCGGCGTAATAACAGGCCGGTCTTGATAAACAATTGATGGAAGATGAGGAACATGGAGAACACGAGTAACTGGAGTAAGACGAGTTGGCAGAATTTCAACGCCCTGCAGCAGCCCAAGTGGCCGGACAAGGCGCATTATGATGAAATTGTCGCGACCCTTTCGCGTCTGCCGCCTCTCGTTTTTGCCGGTGAAATCAGGGATCTGAAGGGACTTTTGGGCAAGGCGGTTACCGGTGATGCCTTTTTACTGCAGGGTGGCGACTGCTCCGAGGAATTCTCCCGCTGCACCGCGCCCAACATCCGGGAAACGCTCAAGGTACTGCTGCAGATGGCGGTGGTGCTTACCTATGCCGGTAATAAGCCGGTGATCAAGGTGGGCCGCATTGCCGGCCAGTACGCCAAGCCGCGTTCCGCGGACATGGAAAAGGTCAATGGCATGGAAATCCCCAGTTACAGGGGCGATATGGCCAATTCCGCCGAGCCCACGCCCGAGGCGCGCATCCCCAATCCGGCACGCATGCTTGAGGGCTATCACATGTCGGCCGCGACCATGAATCTGCTGAGGGCCTTTACCCGCGGCGGTTTTGGCGCGCTGGACCGGGTACAGGCCTGGAACCAGGAGTTTGTCAAACAGTCGCCCATGGGCCGCTCCTATGAGCGCATGGCCAAGCAGATCAGCAATGCGCTTAAGTTCATGAAAACCATCGGCATTGATACCGATACCCCGCAGTTGAAGCAGGCCCAGTTCTTCACCTCGCACGAGGCCCTGTTCCTGGGCTATGAGCAGGCCCTGACCCGTGAGGATTCAACGGCCGGCGGCTGGTACGACTGTTCCGCGCACATGCTGTGGATCGGTGACCGCACCCGCCAGATTGACGGGGCACATATCGAGTTTCTGCGAGGCGTGCGCAATCCGCTGGGCATGAAGGTGGGGCCGAAATACGATGCGGATGATATCCTGCGCATCATTGAGCGGCTCAACCCGGAAAACGAACCTGGCCGGATTACCCTGATCACCCGTTTCGGCTACAAGAATATTGAGAAATATCTGCCGCCGTTGCTGCGGGCCGTGAAGAAAGCCGGGACCAATGTGGTGTGGACCTGCGACCCCATGCACGCCAATACCTTTAAGGCGGATTCCGGTCACAAGACCAGGGATTTCGAGCACATCCTCGAGGAATTGCGCTGCTTTTTCGACATCAACTGGTCAGAGGGAACGGTCCCCGGCGGAGTCCATTTCGAGTTGACCGGCGACGATGTCACCGAGTGCATCGGCGGAGCGCGCCAGCTTTCAGACGATCAGCTGGGACTGCGCTATCTCACCACCTGCGACCCGCGCCTGAACGCGGAACAGGCGCTGGAGATGGCGTTTCAGATCTCCGAGATGATTCGCAGCAACTAAACGGTCAGGGGAAAATGTCTGCAAGAAACCTGCATGGAGCGGCCCTGGTGGCTGCTTTCTCCATGCTTCTTTGGGCGGCCAATGCGGGCGCCGGCCAGTTTATCCTGCACGGTGATGACCTGGGAACACAGCTGACGCTGTCCCAGGTCTTTTCCCGGTGCGGCGGACAAAACATCTCCCCATCGCTCACTTGGGAAAACGCACCCGCAGGCACCAGGAGTTTCGCGGTTACGCTTTATGATCCGGACGCGCGCGGTGGCCGGGGCTGGTGGCACTGGCTGATGGTGAACATTCCGGCGGAGACTACCGGACTCCCGGAAGATGCGGGCAATCCCGAAAAACAGCTGGCGCCGGCGGGCAGCCTGCAGTTGGAAACCGATTTCCATCTTTCCGGATTTGGCGGTGCCTGTCCTCCGGTGGGGGATAAGCCGCACCACTATATTTTCACCGTGTATGCATTGGATGTGGCAACTCTGCCTATCAGTGCACAGACACCGCCCGCAGAGGTGGCGGCCCTCCTGAAAAAGCGGGCCATGGCCACATCCTCCATTACGTCATTCTATCAAAGGTAGGTGTTTCCCGGCCGAGAGCCGGTGGGGAATAGAAACGCGGATTGCGTCCAGATCCGGAGCTGTCAGAGTGGACCCGGTGCAGTTGGACTTGCTGTGAAAAGCCCCATGATCTCCTCACAGGTGGTTGCATCCAGGATGCGCTGGCGGTTCTGGCTTTCCTTGAGGATACGGCTGATCTGAGCCAGACTCTGCAGATATTCGCTGCCCTTGCCAGCCGGTGAAATCATCAGCACGAACAGATTCACATCCCGTTTGTCAATGGCGTTGAATTCAATGCCCGCTTTACTGCGGCCCAGGCAGAAGAGAATCTCATTTAACCCCTCGATTTTGCCATGGGGAATCGCCACCCCATTGCCCACGCCCGTAGATCCCACGGCTTCCCGTTCCTGCAGAATCCGGTACAGTGTTTCCTCGGTGAAACGGCCGCAGAGTGTGGCGGCCAGGCCCGCCAGTTCGCGAAGCGCACCGTCTTTGGTGGCAGCCTTCATCTCTAAAATGATTGCGTCTGGTGTCAGCTGGGGCATAGGTGTGCCTTGATTCAAGCAGTGTGCCGGCGGTGTTTGACCGGGAGAATTTTCATTTGTTCCCGGTACTTGGCAACGGTGCGGCGGGCCACGGTAATATTTTCCTCGGCGAGCATATCGGAAATTTTGTTGTCGCTCAGAGGTTTTGCAGGGTTTTCGCTGTTAATGAGCTGGCGGATGCGCGTTTTGATGGCCTCCGCGGCCACGGTGTCGCCATCGGCGTTGGGTACCGCGGTGCTGAAAAAATATTTCAGTTCAAAGATGCCCTGGGGACAATGCACGTATTTGTTCGACGTGACGCGGCTTACCGTGGACTCATGCATGCCGATATCTTCGGCCACATCGCGGAGAATAAGCGGTTTCATCGCGGCCGGGCCATGCTCAAAAAAATCATGCTGAAATTTAAGCAGACTTTCCATGACCTTGTAAATAGTGCGCTGCCGCTGCTCGATGGATTTAATAAACCATTCGGCATTACGTTTATTTTCGCGGAGATAACCCCGGGATTCTGTGGAAAGTGCGCCCTTCTGCTTGAGCAGTTTCTGATAATCCGGTGAAAGCTGCAGATGCGGGATGCCTTCGTCGTTGAGCTGAATCACAAATTCGCCATCGATTTTGTACACATAGACATCCGGCGTCACGTAATTGGTCTGTTCGTTGCTGAACTCGTTGCCCGGATACGGTGTCAGTTCCTGGATGACAGCTACCGCCTCCATCACCTTTTTCACCGGCACCCCGCAGAGCCGTGCGATCTGCGCGAAGTTACGGGACTGCAGGAGATCCATGTGCTCATCCACAATCTTGTAGGGCAGGGTGTCGTAATAATCTTCGCGGTCAAGCTGCAGCAGCAGTGATTCGCGGATATCGCGGGCCGCCACCCCGGGCGGGTCCAGACTCTGCACAATACGCAGGCAGCCTTCGGCCTCTTCCGTCGTACAGTGGCCGTAGGCGCAGATATCCTCGATGCTTGCTTCCAGGAAGCCGTGTCCATCCAGGTTGCAGATGATGAACTGGGTGAGATCGGCATCCTGTTCGTTGAGCTGCAGATGTGTGAGCTGCCACTGCAGGTGGGCGGCAAGTCCTGGTGTGGCGGAAATGAAATCGAACTGGGAGGGAGCGTCCGCTGCTGGCGCTTCATGGCTGAAAGAGAGATCGGAGTCGAAACTGTTGGAGTAATCTTCCCAGTTGATTTCCGCCACTGAGGCCGGATCGTCTCCTTTGACACGGTCCGTGACGATGGCCTCTTCCTGAGCTGTGCTTTCCTCGGCGTTGAGTGCGTCGGGATTAGTGGACTGCTCCTGGGCAGGCGGCACCTCTTCCAGCATGGGATTCTGTTCGATTTCCGCCTGCAGCGCCTCGGTGAGCTCGAGCCTGCCGAGCTGAAGCAGCTTGATGGCCTGACGCAGCTGCGGCGTCATCACCAGCTTTTGTGCCAACTTCGGATTTTGTCGGAGTTCGAGCGCCATTGGTTGCAAATGCCTCTTGGTATCACGTTGGCCGCCATAGTCTGCGGCCGGTCCTTTTTACATATGG
>DAIODL010000091.1:0-7862 GCA_036746815.1 Desulfobulbus sp. | reverse complement strand
TATAATCGATTTAATAGAGAAAACGGATTTTGTCCCGCCGCTTAAAGAGCGCATCCACCGCGGGGATAAGTTTGGTTTCGTAGTCTTCCGCAGTCACCCTGCCGGTGGCGGAAAAACCAAGCACATTATCAGGAAGATCGAGAAGTTGTGTAATCATGGGATGGCTCCTTGCGCCAAAGGTCAGTCATGCAACAGCTCATAGCCCCGAGAACCGCTTGTGGACACAGGGTTCAGCTGGTTGCCCAGAACGCATCATGGAAGTGGACCGTACCCGCGGGCACCGGCCCGGAAAACGGCAAAATCAGAAAAAACTCCTGCGGAATCCCCTCATGCACCAGCTGCGGAACATTTTTGAAGCCAAAGCGGCTGTAAAAATGTGCATCGCCCACCAGCGCACAGCCTTTTGCACCCATCCGCTCCATTTCCGCCAGCCCCTCGCGCATGAGCGCGCTGCCAATCCCCCGCTTCTGGCAGGCTGTATCGACAGACAGGGGCCCAACGCCATACCAGCCCGCGGTACCGTCAGTCATGGTGACCGGTGAAAAAGCGATGTGCCCCACCACGCGCCCCTCATCCTCTGCGACCAGGGAAAGCGTCAGCGCACCGGCTGCGCGCAGCGCCAGAATAATAAACTGTTCCGTTTGCCGGCTGTATGGATGGTGCTGAAAGGCGGCCAGCGTAATCTCGGAAATCCTCTCAATATCACCAGGCTGTTCTTTTCTGATACGCATAAAACGTTCTCTCCCTGCCATGCAGAGGCTGCTTTTATCTACCTTGAGAGACTCTTCCAGCTTGTTTGATCATCTCCTCAAACTCTTCTCTTTTGGGGCGGAAAAGGATCATGGAGCAAAAAGCAATGAAGAGACACACATACAGATCCATGAGATTCTTCCCCGTGAATATGAGTACCAGTCCAAAAAGTGCGACTCCCTCTGATAACACCAGTGCGCCGATAACAGAAAGAAAATACCGCTCAGCAGCGGCTTGCGGAGACTGTACGCCTCCTGCTGCAGGAGACAAAGCGCGTCCTTTGAGATATCTGGCAGCGATAAAAAGGATAAAAGCAACCGGGTAAAGGACTGTTCTCAGAGTGGTGATGGTTTCAGGCTTCATCGACACTTTGCTCATGTCGGATTGAAGTCCAGTGTGCACGGGTATGCCGACGGACATAAGGCCATACAGAAGATAAAACCCAAGACACGCAAACAAGGCGATCCAGATTAATCGTAACTTAAAAAATCTTGCATTCGGTTCATTTGCTTCAACCATAATGTTTTTTCCAGTTCCTTAACCAGAGTGTTTATTTGAAACCATTCAAACAACGCATAGATGGAAATGCGTTCTTGTCCCGGCATACTTGAATTTTCCAAGTTCGAGTAACGGGTTCCTATGTTGTATCATAGAATTACCCTGTCACCCAAATTCAAAAAACCACGGTCAGGCTCCTGAAACGAACAAAAGAGCTCACCTGCATGCATCCTGCGGTGACCTGTATATTATTTTACACCAGTCGCCAGGTAAAACAGGAATGGTTTCATGAGCCGGTTTTAAATGGAAACCTTTCCCGCCCGGCGTTCCCGGGCCACGCGCAGAAAATAGGCATCACAATCTTGTGCCATTTCGGGCCGATAAATATTCACGGCTCCACTCAGGTCATCCTCTGTCACGATGACAACACGTTTGTTGGCCGCCACCCCCTTAAGAATGCCCTGGGCAGACTGCTGCGGTGTGATGGCTGATTCCGGAGCACCTGTCTCCCCCCATATAGGCGTGGCAACGGTTCCCGGAATAATAGTGGAAAAACGGATATTCTCATCCCACAGTTCATAACGGAGCGAGCTGGTCAGACCCAGCAGTGCGGATTTGGTCGCACAGTACATGGTCTGATAGGGCATGGGCGCGAACACAATACCCGAGGCGGTATTGGCGATATGGCCGCCTCCCTGCGCCCGCATGATAGGCAAGGCTGCACGGATACCGTACAGCGCGCCGTAAAAATTCACATCAAAGGCAAATTTCCAGTCCGCATCCGTGGTGGCGTCAAAGGCTTTATTAAGCCCCAGTCCGGCATTATTAAAGAGCAGGTGCAATTTTCCGTTTCCAAAATCCGCGGCCTGCTTGATCATGGTGCCAACACTTTCCTGACTGGTCACATCGGTTTGTATGCCCAGTACTTTTCCGGGAAACGCCTTATTGAGACGCGAACATTCCGCGTCCAACCGCTCCCCGTTGAGATCAGCCAGCACAACCCCCTGCGCACCAAAGGAAAGCAGCATTTCTCCAAGGGCAAGCCCAATACCCGAGGCACCGCCAGTCACCACAGCGACCTTGTTGCGAAAATATTCTTCCATCGCTTTTTCCTCTTGTTGATTACATTGCCTGTTCTGTTGCCTGAACCTGTTCCCTGGGCGCCCGCATCCTGTCCAGGAGGAGCAAAATACGCAACAGATACAGAAGAACTCCGCCATTGGCAGCGAGAATCACACCGATAACCGGCCCGGAAACAAGACCCGGCATCAGCATGGACAGACCAAACATAATTGACAGCAGATTCAAAACAAACTGCGTCACCGCAAGCCGCACCAGTATGGGAGGGATGGCATCCTGTGCTTCCTGACGGCGGGGACGGACAACCCACATGTGCCACAGGCCAATGGCACCACCCAGGATATTGAGCACACCGACGAACACCGTTAACGGCGCGACCAGCTTGTCCGGCAGGATGCAGGAAACAATGCCCAGTGCGGCAAACCCCAACCCACACCCAACCAGCGGCCATGTCCGGCGAAAGGCCCCTAAAGGCGTACTGCCGGAAGCGAGCATCTGCACCGCAAAAATCACCATCAATAACCCCAACTGGCCACTGGCGGAAAACGGCAGCCATCCCCAGGAAACAGGAATCAGCAGCCCGCCAAGCAGCAGCATGAACACACCCATGAGCACCAGCAGGGCATGGTCTGTGGAAAATGGAAAACTGCCCGCAGGCAGCCCGGCAGCCTCGGGGAAACGGCTGTACACCCTGTTCAGCACCCAGGCAAGAAAGAGAATCGCGACACCAAAAAGCAGCAGGACAGCCGCCATCCCCGGCGTGGAAAGAAGCTCATGATTCCAGCACAACAGTCCCACAACCATGGACAAAACATACACCAGGCCGCAGCTCACAATCAGCAGCTGGAAAACGCCGCCATACCGTATCCAGAGCCTGAGCTTATTCTTATCCAAACACATCTGCACCAGGAGTAACAGGCCACCCGGCCCAAAACAGAGTATAAGCAGGATGCGGGGCAACAGGGTTGGTACAGGAACGCAGCAGATGACAATGCCCACAGCGGCTATGAGCACACCAAGTGTGAAGACATACGGCGAACGCGGCACAGCGCCGAAAGGAGTCTGCCCCAGGGTGATGGTCTGCAGGGCAAACAGGATGAGGAGCAGACCTAGAAAGCCGTTTTCAGAATAGGCCACCCATCCCCAGAACACGGGGAAAAGTAACCCACCGGTCAGGAGCATGGCCATGCCGCTGATGGCCAGAATGGAGACTTCCAGAGGGAGATCTTTCTCTTGGCAGCGCATTGTTTCCGTCCCGTTTGCTGTTGTCACCCATGCGTCGTGCACAACACGGCACGTGCCTGTCATTGAAGACTGCAAAAACCAACAAAAAAGAACTTCAACTGCTTATGTGGCGGAGAAAGGTACACCTTAAGTCCTGCAAAACCAGCTTCAGACTCAATATGCAACTTGAACAAATATACCTCGCTGAGCCCAAAAATCACATGGGATTCCTGTGCCTCAGCGCATAGGGAAGATTACAGTATCGGCTGCATCACACTGACTACGCATTGAACTTTCTCCTCATTTGTTTTTAATAGAGTGCGCAATACAGACCATAAGTGCCGGGTAATCAGTCATCTCTCTCGTAACGACCGGAACCGTATGATTCTTTTCACCTCATCCAAAGGCCAGGATTTCAGCGCACTGCCTGAGTCTCTGGCAAAGCTCCCCTGCACCTCCCCTGCCCTGCAGGAACAGGCGGTTACCCTGATACAGCTCTTGTCCCGTCTTGACGAGAATGGACTGCGGCAACTGATGCATATCAGCCCGGCCCTGGCGGATCGCACCCGGAAGCAGATTCAGCAATGGTCGCAGGCTGCCTGCAAACCCGCTCTTTTCACCTACAGCGGCGAGGCCTTCCGCAGTCTTGATGCAGCCAGTTTTTCCGCGGAGAATGTACACTATGCCCAGCAGCATCTGCGCATCCTCTCCGGTCTCTACGGCATATTGCGACCGCTGGATCAGATTGCACCGCACCGGCTGGAAATGGGCTACAAGTTAAAAAATCCTGCAACCAGCCAGCTATACATCTACTGGCAGGATGCAGTCACCAACCAGCTGAACGAGGCACTGACGCAGGAAAAAAATCCGCTTGTCATCAACCTTGCCTCCCAGGAATACAGCAAGGTGGTGGCAAAAAAGAAGCTCATCGCCCCATGGGTGAATGTCGTGTTTCAGGAGGCTGGGAAAAACGGATTAAAGACAGTTGCCATGTACGCCAAACGGGCGCGGGGATGTATGGCCCGCTATCTGCTGCAGGAGCGTATCGACACGGTGCAGGGGATACAAAATTTCGAGCAGGATGGGTATTATTTTCAGCCCCGGCTTTCCCGGCAGGACAGTCTGGTTTTCACCCGTTCCCATTACTGAAACAGTGCTTAAAACTAAACTTCATATTTGCAACACAACAAATTATTTTATCGTGCAAAAATTAGAAAGAATATTCAGCCTGCGTATAAATATCCCAACAATTCTTTTCTGTGCACTTCTGATCATGCTGTGCGCTGCAGAACAGGCATTTTCAGGGGATGACGACACGGTGCAGATCATCGTTGATCGGCAGAAGCCCATTTCCACATTCTATCCTGAAGAAGTGTTTGGTCACGGACTTGACGGACTCAACGAAAAGCAGATGGCTATTACCTATAGAAAGCACAATGTGCAGGCGATGCGGCAATCACCGTTTATGAAACTTTCCTACCGGTTACGAACGGAACTTGCCAACGAGGCCTGGCATTGGAATGCGGACGGCCAGTGGAGTGATGCGGCTCATCAACAGGGCTATTGGGTTTCCAACTGGAAAGCAGATAAACCACTACTCAAGTCTTATGGCTACCGGCTGCCCAGAAGGGGCAACACTATTGATCAGGCAGACAATGACAGTTATTCGCGCATAGATGACAACAACCTGGAAACATTCTGGAAAAGTAATCCCTATGTAGACACATATTACACCCATGAAGACAATTCCCTGTATCCGCAGTGGGTCATTGTTGATATGGGACAGCAAGTGGCACTGACCACCATCCGCATTGCCTGGGGTGAACCGTACGCGACCTCCTATACCGTGCAATACTGGGAAGGTCATGAAGAGTCACATAACATAGATGACCTCACCACAGGCGTCTGGCACAATTTTACCAATGGCGTGGTGACAGACGGCAAGGGTGGTGACGTTTCCCTGCAGCTTGAAAACACACCAAAGAACATTCGTTATTTCCGAATTATTCTCAAAAGTTCTTCGCAATCACCTGTAAACACGAAAGATATACGAGACAGACTTGGCTATGCCATTCGCGAAATTTATGCGGGTACTGAGGTGGCTGGCACTTTTCACGATCTCATGCAGCATGGAACGTCGCAGTCTGAGCAGTCAACTATTTTGGTCTCTTCCACTGATCCATGGCACCGGGCCATTGACCGTTCGTCCGCTACGGTGCAACCAGGATTTGATCTCATCCTTGCTTCCAGACTTGGCCGTAAACGCAACATCCTGATGCCGGTGCCGATGGTCTATGATACCCCGGAGAACGCTGCAGCTGAAATCCGGTTTTTCCAGTACCGTCATTTCCCTGTTAATCAGATTGAACTCGGGGAAGAGCCTGACGGCCAGAACATCACCCCGGAACATTATGGGGCGCTCTACCTGCAGTTCACCAAAGCCATCCACGATATTGCCCCCTCGATCATCACCGGCGGCCCCAGCCTGCAAACAGATGTTACCGGATCAAGCACCTTTCCCAATGACCAGGGGGAAGACGGCTGGATGCAGCGGTTCATTGATTATCTGAAAAAACATGGTCGTCTCCATGATTTCGGCTTTTTCTCGTTTGAGTGGTATCCGTTTGATAATGTCTGCAAGGACCCCGCCGAACAACTCATCCAGCATACCAATATGTTGAAAGAATACATGGAAAACATGGTGAATGAGGGGGTACCCACCTGCATTCCCTGGATTATCAGTGAATATGGGTTTTCCTCTTTTCTGGGTAGGGCGGAAGTTGAGCTGCCAGGTGCGCTTATCAACGCTGAAATTGTCGCCCAGTTCTTATCCCTGGGTGGCAATACCTCCTATTATTATGGACTTGAGCCCAACGATCCCGGCAATGAGGTGGAATGCGCCGGCAGAAGTGACAACTGGGGCAACTTGATGTTGATGCAGCTGGGCGCTGATAACCGGGTACGCTGGAAACTGCCGGCGTATTACGGGGCAAAGATGCTTGTGCATGACTGGGCCGGACGGCCCGATAAAGAACATCAGATGTATCGCACCGAGGTGCTGGAACACAACCGGAACAGCAGCGTCCTGACCGCTTTTACTCTCCGCCGCCCGGACAAGCGGCTGGCCATCATGATCCTCAATAAAAGCAAACAGAAGAAAAAACTGACCATGGTCACCCTGCGCAATGCCCAGGCATCAACGGCTGCATTCAGAAGGAACCTTGATGTTGTGCAGTATTCCCCCCGGCAATACGCCTGGCATGCTCAGGGGGAAAAGAGCCATCCGCTCTTCAGTAAAACGCCCGTCACCCTGCATATGCGAGGCGGCCTGCAGGCGGGCATAATTCTGCCCCCGCTGTCGATCACGGTTATCCGCGGCAGCGAAGGACACTGACAGCAGAAGAATCATCATGGTCCGAGGAACGATCCTGTCAGGAATGCTTCAAAAATTCCCGTAGGATTGCTGGACAGCGGCGCTGTTGATCAGGGTAATCTGGTCGTTCAGGGTCCACATATCATAGATATACCCAAACCCAAACAGGCCAAGGGTGCAGAGATAGACAAGCCCGGTAAAAATTTTGCCCATGTAGAAGCGGTGCACGCCAAAAGCGCCCAGAAAAACGAGGAGTATCCAGGCCACGTTGTAATCAATGGGACCTGGCTGAAAACGCAGCTCCGCCTCATCGTTCATGAATGGAATCAAAAAAAGATCAATAATCCATCCGATACCGAGCAAACCTAAAGTAAAAAAATATACTGTTCCGGAAATAGGCTTGCCATAATAAAAGCGGTGCGCGCCGATAAAGCCGAACAGCCAGGTGATATAGCCGATTACCAGACTATGGGTTGGAAATTGTTCCTGCATGACCAGCTCCTTGCAAGCGGGTTTTCAAACGATTGATGCGGGCAAGCGATTCCTCTACCCGGCTCCAGGAAAGACGCCCGGAAGCAAGCATATCGCTCACCGCCTTGATGCCGTTTTCCAGTGCATCTTCCCTGGGGGAGAGATTATTGCCGATTACCAGCATGTCAACCCCGGCAAGCAACGCCCGGCCAATGGCCTCACTCATTCCCATTTCCCCGCTGATGGCCCGCATCTGCAGGTCATCACTGAATACCACCCCGCGAAAACCGAAATCTTCCCGCAGCATGCCTTCAATCACTATGGGCGAGAGCGTGGCCGGACGATTCTCAGTATCCAGCTGCCGGTTGATGAGGTGCGCGGTCATGACGCCGTCCTCATACCCCTCATGAATCAGGCGCCGATAGGGTTCCAGCTCCTCGGCCTGCCAGCAGGCGGACACATCCAC
>DAIODL010000090.1:0-7864 GCA_036746815.1 Desulfobulbus sp. | reverse complement strand
AAGCCGCTGATAGATGTTCGGGAACCGCCGCTCCAGGCTCTTGTTCTCATTGCGGCCATCAATCTCCGCCTGTTCCACGGAGATGGGATTGCTGGTGACAAGACCCGAGACAATATCCTCGCCCTGGTCGCCGGTGGCGTAATCGCCCCACAACGCCACGCGCCGCACCTTCCGGTAGGGATGCGCGGTGAAAAACACGCCGCTGCCGGACTGTGGCCCCAGGTTACCATAGGCCATGGACTGCACGATTACCGCCGTGCCCCAGTCGTCCGACACGCCCATGAGGTGCCGGTATTCCTGGGCCTTGGGATTATGCCAGGATTCAAACACCATATCCACGGCACTGATGAGCTGTTCCCAGGGATCATCGGGCACGCCAAAGCCGCGATCTTCCACGGCCCGCTGATAGTCGCAGGCCAGCTCGCGCATCTGGTCGGCGGAAAATTCCCGTTTATAATGCACATGATGCGCAAGTTTATGCGTATTCATCAGCTCCTGAAAATCCTCGCGGTCCACACCGTGCGCCATACCCCAGGACTGCTGGAAACGGCGGAAGTTATCCCAGGCGAAATACTCCCGCTTGGGATGATTGGTGACGAACTCTTTTACCAGATCCGCATTGATACCCACATTGTGAATGGTGGACATGATACCGGGCATGGAGATGGCCGCGCCGCTGCGCACGGAAACCAGAAGCGGCATTTCCGGCGAACCGAACACCCGTCCGGTGGCCTGTTCCAGACTGGTCATCGACGCCCGCACCCTCTGCATGAATTCGTCCCGGGCCCTCTCGAACTTGCGGATAGCGGGGTAGCAGCGGAACACCTCAGTGGTGATGATGAAGGCCGGCGGCACCGGCACCTTTTCCCGTGCCAGCACCACCAGGTTGAATCCCTTGTTGCCCAGATGAATAAGGTTATGGGTACGCAGGTTTTCCGCAAAAAGGCTGCTGATCGCCTTTTCAGGATTATAGGTCATGAGCAGATCCAGGGTACGCTCATCCAGGAGATCGTTCTGCGCCTCCAGGGTGTTGATGACCTTGCCGATAAAGTTGTCCAGATGCTGCAACCCGAAGGTGGTGGCGATCAGATCACGGAAGAAGATCTCGGAGATACGCAGCACCGTCTCCGGCATGTTCTTTTCAAACCAGGAGTCGTGATACTTGGGCAGCAGGTTCTCCTTGCCGATCTGCGGCACAATAATGGAGAGGTTATTCTGATGGATGTTGGTGTAGTAGGCGTAGATAATATCCTTCACACCCTCGGACAGGCCGCGCATGATGTCCAGATACTGGGTATAGGAAAAACGGCGGATACCGATGGAGGTGGCCAGCAGGCTGATGTAGGTCTCCAGGCGGCGGCTGGAAATGCCATCCACCTGCAGGGCGCGCACAAAGAGCCGCAGGCATTTGAGAATGCTGATAAAAGTAGCCTGGGTGATAAAGCTTAAATTCACCGTGGCAAAAAGTTTTTCCAGGTACACATTGGTCAGGGTTTCCAGACGGAAGGTCAGGCCCAGAGAATCGAATTTGCGTTCGGAGTAACGGCCGTACACCGAAGGAATATCCACGGCGATATGGCGTTTGTAGTAGATTTCCTCCTTGGGCGCGAACTTCTCGGGGCTTAAAATAACACTCTGCAGATACTCCAGTTCCGTGAGCAGTGCCTCCAGGCAGCGGAAGGGATCCTCCTCCTTGGCCAGCACCTCAAGCAGCTGGCTCATCTCCGGGAAACCGTTATTGATGGCCTGCTGCATCTGCAGCTGGATCTCAGGCAGGCTGAGATTGTACTTCTGGTAAATGAGTTTGTACATCCGCACCAAGAGGAAGAACCGACGCCGCTCCACCTCGGCAATGTCGGTCTGCTGGTCCAGAAAGGACTGGCAGTCCTTTTCATCCCAGGCAAGTATCTGTGACATACGGTAGTAATGCAGCTCGTCCTGAATGCGGGCGGCGAGCTTATGCTGGTCATCCACAAAGGGGCCGCTTGTCGCAACCGACTGCAGCACATCATCGGGCAGGTATTCGCGCAAATACGATTTATCCAGGGTAATCCAGAAGGTGAAAATGGCCTGGATGAACCCCACCATCAGGTTGCTCGACTCCACATGCGCCTGCTTGCGCAGGAAATGAATGAGGATGTCCTTTCTTTTGTGCGACTCATCCAGCTCGGTGGACACATCGCGCAGCTCCCCTTCCGCACCGATTTCATTAAAGAAAACAGGCATCAGCTTGGTGAACTGTTTTGCCAGATTGTAGATGGGACCAATGGTGTGGTTGAGGAGGTTGGTGATGTCGCGCTGAAACAGGTCCGTATCACGCACACAGGTTCCCGACAGCCGCAGATTGATAATGAGGGCCGAGAACAGAGTGGAACACCACTTGGGCTCCTGGGCAATGAGATTGAGCCAGACACGGATGTTAGTGAGATGCGCCGGATTGGCAATGGGCTGCCAGTCCTCGTCCACGCCGCGCACGTTGGCGTACTGGAAGCCGAAACGCACCGCCTCCCACAAAAAGGCCTCCACCAGACGGGAGTTACCGCGCTTGAACACCTCGTTGCCGATCACCTGGATGCACTGCAGAGAGGTGTGCGGATACCGCTTCACATTGGCCTTGAGCAGATGAAAGGTGGTGACGAAGAACTGTTCAATCTCTTCGAAGCTCTGTTTGCGGATGAGCTGTACCAGGGAACGGTTGATCTCGCGCAGGGTCTCCTCGTGGATGAGCGTCAGCCCCGTGGTTTCCATGATATGAAAGAGAAAGAGCAGCTTGCGATTTTCGATGAAGTGAATGGACTTCTCATCCGCGGGGTCAAGCGGCACCATCTTGGCGGGAATGTCCTTATAGATGCGCACCAGATCCATATGGTTGGGCAGGGTAAGGATTATTTCCAGAGCCGCCTGATAGTTGGCAGCGCAGTCGATCTTGTCCAGGGTTTCCTGGCACTGGATAATATGCGCGTGGGAAATGCCAGCCAGCAGTTCTTTGCCGCCCCAGCGCCGGCAGTACTCTTCACCGCAGTGTTTTTCAAACCAGGGTGCAGGATCCTCCTCACCCAGCCAGTAGGCATAGTTACACTCGAGAATGGTCTGCATCAGCAGGGTCAACGCCTTGAGATCAAAGGCTTTATCCTGTTGCTTGCACCGCAGTTCCAATACCCGCTGCGCTATGTGCCGCACCGGATGATGCCCCTGCACCATAAACATCATCACCTGCGTGTCATCCTCGTCAACTGTTTCCAGCTGCGTAAAAAAATCGGACAAGGCACCTTCAAAACGGAACAGGGCCGCGCTGTCCATGGACACCACCAGTTTGTCCGCATAGGCAATCATGGCCTCAAGGATCTGCTGGCGCAGTTCGTCGCTGCGTACAGATTCCTTCAGCGCCTTAAAAAAAATGGACATGAACAGGGTAAAAGCGGCCGGCCCCTGTTCGTTATCACGGTAATGATTGACATTTTTCAACACAAAGGCGCGCAGCTCCGGAATAATCATCTTCCAGTTGCGGTAGGGATGGCTGATTTCATAGAGCAGGCTGTCGAGCTTATCGCGCAGGCCACGCAACTTTTCCACCACATCCCGCAGTAAATTATAGGCAGGGTCAATAACTACCGGAGTGGCGGTCTCGCGCAGATTGGCTTGCAGAGCATCGGAGGCGAGAGGCAGGGAATCGGAATCAACAGACATAAGACGATGTTCTCCTGATGAGAGGATGGTGGTTACGAATTTCTCCCGGTATTCGTGAGAGTGCATGCGTCAGCATCATGGTTCAGGAATGTTGGATGAAAGTATATTTTATCGAAAAGTTACGGACAATGAAGATGGCGGATGACAGCCGCCGCAAAAGAGACGGTGGATGACGGTATATTGGGATCGACAAGTCACCGCTCTTCGAACATAAGGACAGTAAAACATACCCCAAACAAGAGTCCCGCCGTCACGGGTTCAAATTCTATTGTAGTGTGGTCCAGCAGGAAAGTCAGCAGGAGTTTCGTTTGATTTGCGCAAAGTGGAAAAATTCCCCGATTCTTGCAAGAAAGTGCACAATAGCTGGCCTGCATGGAACAGGATCACAATTTTGTGACCATCCGAAAAGATCAGTTGCATTACAGATAACTGTTTTTTCCAACTCACAGCTTATTCTTTAAAAGCAGTCCAGCGGAGTGGGATTAACTAATTTGTAACGAACAGCAGACGAATTTTTTCGAAAGCGTCCGGATAGTGCCTTGAAGTTCTCCAGGTTTCCCGATACATGAAACAGAAGGCACCATGCGCATGGTGCGTTTTCCGGGGCATAAGCCCTGCTGTTTATTCTAACCAAGGAGTATGGCATGAAAAGTATGTTCACAGCGTTGCTGTTGCTTGTCTTTTCCGTGTGTACGGTGCAGGCAGCAGAGTTGGTGGTGGCCACAGACACCAATTTCCCTCCCTTTGAATTCAAGGATCCACAGACCGGCAAACATGTAGGCTTTGATGTGGAACTGTGGGATGCCATCGCCAAAGAGGCAGGCCTTGCCTATAAACTCCAGCCCATGGCGTTCAAGGGCATTGTACCTGGCCTGCAGGCGGGCCAGCTCGACGCGGGCATCGCCGGTATGTCCATCACCGATGAGCGCAAGAAAACCATTGATTTCTCCGATGGTTATTACGATTCAGGCCTTTTGCTGCTGGTCCCGACGGACAGCACTATCAAGGGCGTGGCTGATCTCAAGGGCAAGAAGGTGGCCACCAAGACCGGCTCCACCAGCGTGGATTTCCTGAAAAAGAACGCTCCGGATGCCCAGCTGAAGCTCTTCCCCAATGATGACGCCATGTTCATGGAACTGATGACCGGCGGTGTGGATGCCGTGTTCTTTGACAAGCCGGTGGTTGAGTCCTTTGTGGCCAAAGCGGGTCAGGGCAAGGTGAAAGTGGTTGGTGAGCTCTATGCCGGTCAGCCCTATGGTATTGGTTTCCCCAAGGGTTCCAAACTGGTGGACAAGGTCAATGCCGCGCTGGCCAAGGTCAAGGCAGACGGCCAGTATGCTGCTCTCTACAAAAAGTGGTTTGGTATGGCACCGAAAAAATAAATTGGTGTTTCGAGGGCGTCCTCACGAGAGGACGCCCTTTTTTTATGCATTTTTGATGATGGTTTTGCGGCGTTGTTCTTTCCTGCCGTGATGTGTGCGGAGGTTGTATGGCGTTTCATTTTGATCCCGGGGCAATGGTCAGTGCCCTGCCCCTTTTGCTGAAGGGGGCGAAACTCACCGTTTATCTGACCGTGGGTGGTCTGTTCTTTGGTTTTATTCTGGGCGCGGTATTTGGCCTGATGAAACTCTCCCGCCTGTGGATCGTGCGTAAGATTGCAGGCGTCTATATCGAGGGCATCCGCGGCACGCCCATGCTGGTGCAGGCCATGTTCCTCTACTTCGGGGTGCCTATGGCTTTGGGCATCCGGCTTTCCGCGTTGACCGCCGGCATCATAATTATTGCCGTGAATTCCGGTGCCTATATTGCTGAAATCGTGCGCGGCGCGGTGCAGTCCATTGATCCCGGCCAGTGGGAGGCGGGCCGCTCCATCGGTCTCACCTCGGCGCAGACCATGTTCTATGTCATCTGGCCGCAGGCGTTCAGGCGCATGATTCCACCTCTGGGCAACCAGTTCATCATCAGCCTCAAGGACACTTCCCTACTCATGATCATCGGCGTAGGTGAACTGCTGCGCACCGCGGATGAAATCGTGGCCGTCAACTACCGGGCCTTTGAGGTGTACCTTGCCAGCGGTCTTATCTATCTCGCCATGACCATGACGATCTCCTATGTGCTGAAACGTGTTGAAACCAAACTGCAGGTGGGGAGGCGGGCATGATCAGTATTAAAAATCTGGTGAAAGCCTATGGCGAGCACACGGTGCTTAAGGGAATCAATCTGGAGGTGGCAGCCGGTGAGGTGGTGGTCATTATCGGGCCCTCGGGTTCGGGAAAATCCACGCTGCTGCGCTGTATAAACAAACTGGAAACCCCGACCGGCGGCACCATTCTCGTGGATGGCCATGACATCATGGCAGCGGCCACGGACATCAATGCGGTACGGGCCGAAGCCACCATGGTGTTCCAGCATTTCAACCTTTTTCCCCACATGACGGTGCGGGACAACATCACCCTGGGACCGCTCAAGGTGCGCAAACGTCCCCGCGCCGAGGCAGAGCAGCATGCCCAGGAACTACTGGCCAAGGTGGGACTGGCGGACAAGGGCGATGCCTACCCTGACCAGCTCTCCGGCGGCCAGAAACAGCGGGTAGCCATTGCCCGGTCGCTGGCGCTGCAGCCCAAGGTGATTCTCTTTGACGAACCCACCTCGGCTCTGGATCCGGAACTGGTGGGTGAGGTGCTGGAGGTTATGCAGCAGCTGGCTGCCGAGGGCATGACCATGGTGGTGGTCACCCATGAAATGGGCTTTGCCCGGGATGTGGCGGACCGCGTCGTATTCATTGACGAGGGCGTGATTCAGGTGGACAAACCACCCCAGGAGCTGTTCACAAATCCCGACCATCCCCGGCTCAAAAGCTTTCTCGCCAAGGTGCTGGAACGCGGTTGAATTCTGATATCCGGCGGCCCGCACAGCAGCCGGATATCAGGCTTTCTTCAAGAGTGAGAGCAGAAACCGGGCGGGATGTATCATCCGCAGGGACCGCCCGCCGCCCAGCTGGCCGCAGGGAAAATGGGCGATGTTGATACGGCTGACCGTCTCTCCCCACCCACGCTTCCGCATCTGCTGATTTGCTTACAAATAACAGTGTTACTTTTTTAAAAAACGTGTTACTTGGTCATCTCAACCCTTGCTCATCTGAAAGAGAACCATGGCCAATACAGACAGAAAAAAAATCAAAGTCCGGAGTGAATGCCCCCAAGGTGCGGATGGCTATATCGGGCATATGACAGTAGATGAACTTCTGGAACGCAGCGTTCATGAAGGAGGCAGCCTCGCCTGCCCCCTGTGCGGACGCATTCATTTAAGCAGGGAGGAAATTGAACAGCTCAATCAGGAAAAAATAGTCTGTACAGACCGTTACCGGCAAATCCGCATGCAGGCCGAGTCCCGACCATGGGAAAACAACCTGCACAAGGTGTCCCCATGATCATTGTCACCGGCGGGTTGGGCTTTATCGGCAGTAACATCATTCACGCTTTGAATTGCCGTGGTGTCACCGACATCACGGTTGTTGATGACTTTACCGACGGCCATAAATTCATCAACATTGCCGATGCCCAGGTGGCTGATTATGTGGATAGAAATGATTTTATTACGCGCGTGCGGCAAGAAACGGGCGTGAGCGGCAACATTGATGCCATCATCCATCAGGGCGCCTGCTCCGACACGACGGAGTGGAACGGTCAGCTGATGATGGAACAGAATTTTCAGTATTCAAAGGAATTGTTTCATTTCTCCAGCCGGCATCACATCCCTTTCATCTACGCATCAAGTGCTTCGGTCTATGGCAATGGACGCATTTTCAAGGAAGAGCCCTGCTTTGAAAAACCGCTCAACGTGTACGGATATTCCAAAACCCTGTTTGATTACTATATCCGCAGTCATACCACACCCGGCCACAGCCAGGTCGTCGGACTCCGCTATTTCAACGTCTACGGGCCGCGCGAACAACACAAGGGGCGTATGGCCAGTGTGGCTTTTCACCTGCACCAGCAACTGCTCAGCCAGGGGATAATCCAACTCTTTGCCGGATCGGACGGGTATGGACCGGGTGAGCAGCGCCGTGACTTTATTTATGTCGAGGACGTGGTGCAGGTCATCCTCTGGTTTCTGGATCATCCCGCAGTCTCCGGTATTTTCAATGTCGGCACCGGCAAAAGCCAAAGCTTCAACG
>DAIODL010000089.1:0-8045 GCA_036746815.1 Desulfobulbus sp. | reverse complement strand
TATCAAACCTCTTTGAGCAGACGTATATACCACGCCTCGGAGCGGTGATTGTTCGCCGCGTCTTCAACCACCCGGAACTCAAAAATCCGGGTCGGATCCTGAAAATAATGATCCGAGTTCAAAGTTGATTTGGAGAGGTGGAAGAAAACGGTTTCCGGCAGCAGTCGCTTGTCAATAAGCTGGTAGTAACGGAAAAAGCCAAAACCACGATCCTGGTTGAAATTGATCACTGTGCCGCGTTGCCATTGTTCCGTATTCTCACCGTACACACCGGTAATAGGCAAGAGACCGGGCACGAGAAAACCCGAAATGTAGACGTCAGCGACTTCACGCAGTTCCTTATTCACATTGTGAAAGCCAATAACCTCCACCCGGCAGCCCATGTTCTGCAGTGCAATGATCAGCCGCAAAAAATCGCCATCACCAGTGACCAGAATGATGCGGTCAAGATTACGGGCCTGCAGCAACGCATCAATGGCCAGATCCATATCCGCGTTGGCCTTGGTGGTGATATTGCCGTCTTCGTCCTGAAAACGGCGCACGTATTTTTTGATGACCTTGAACCCACATTGCCGCAGGATGTTGTGATACGAATATACCTTCTGACGATACTCGTTATCCCGCTGGGTTCGTTCGTGATCCTCGGCCAGATAGCAGTTGGCCCGCAGCATCAACGAATTGTCACTATTGGCAAGATCGACAAGCACATCATAGCGCATGCCGTAGCCGCCACTCATTTTTATATTTTCCGCATCAACGTAAACAGCCGTCTTGAACATAAAAATCAGTCACTTAAAAGAAGCATTACCCCAATGCCACTTATTCCCATTCAATGGTCGATGGCGGCTTGGAAGAAATATCGTACACAACGCGGTTCACACCGCGCACCTCATTAATAATCCGGTTGGAGATCCGCTCCAGTATATCGTAGGGCAGATGTGACCAGTCGGCAGTCATCGCATCCCTACTGTCCACACAGCGCAGGGCAATGACATGTTCATAGGTACGCCCATCACCCATCACCCCCACGGTCTGAATCGGCAGCAGCACGGCAAAGGACTGCCACACCTTGCGATACCAGCCGCTTTGTTTCATCTCCTCAAGAACAATGACATCAGCCTGCCGCAGGATACGCAGCCGCTCGGCATTCACTGCACCCATGATACGGATGCCCAGTCCCGGTCCGGGAAAGGGCTGCCGGTAAATGGCCTCTTGCGGCAGACCAAGCTCCAAGCCTAGCTGCCGCACCTCATCCTTGAAAAGCTCGCGTAACGGCTCAATAAGCGCCAGATGCATCCGCTCAGGCAGACCACCCACATTGTGATGTGATTTGATCGGTGCCTTGCCACGAAAAACCACAGATTCAATAACATCAGGATACAAGGTCCCCTGGGCCAGATACCGGACCGCACCCAGTTTTTTTGCCTCAGCCTCAAAAATTTCGATGAAGCCGTAACCAATACGCTTTCGTTTTTCCTCCGGGTCCGCCACACCATCAAGCGCCTTAAGGAAATAGTCACTCGCGTCAATATCAATGACCTTCAAATCTGTTTTTTCCCGGAAGAAGCGCAGTACACTCTCCGATTCACCGGTCCGCATCAGCCCGTTATTCACATGGATACAGGTGAGCTGATTGCCAATGGCCCGGTGCACCATGGCCGCCACCACCGAGGAATCCACACCGCCGGAAAGGGCACAGATGACCTTGTCCGAACCCACCCTGGTGCGGATATCTGCCACCACGGTATCAATAAAGGAGTGCATGGTCCAGTCCGGCTTACAGTTGCAGAGGCCGAAAATGAAATTGCACAGAATATCCACGCCAATGAGCGTGTGCGCCACCTCAGGATGGAACTGCACACCAAAAAAGGGTTTCTCTTTATGACGAATAGCCGCATAAGGGGAATCAGCACTGGTGGCAGTCACCACAAAGCCCGGTGCCAGTTGCTCAATACGATCGCCGTGACTCATCCACACCTGATAATGCGTGGGCTGCGGTTGCATATCTTTAAAGATGCCAGCCGTATTCTCAACCGTGAGCTGCACCTTACCGAACTCCCGTTTTTCCGACTGCTCGACTCGCCCGCCCAGCTGCATGGTCATCAGCTGCGCTCCATAGCAGATACCCAGCACCGGCACACCAAGCTCATACAGTCCTGGATCGCTGATCGGCGCATCCTCATCATAGACACTGGCGGGCCCGCCGGAGAGAATAATACCGGTAGGCTGCAGGGCCTTGAGACGTTCGAGCGGCAAAGTATAGGGATGAATTTCGCTGTACACCTTCTGCTCACGGATGCGGCGGGCGATCAGCTGGGTGGTCTGGGAGCCGAAATCGAGAATGATAATTTTCTGCGAATGCGTGGACATGTTCACCTGTGCAATACGGTTAATCGGGAAAAGTTATAGAACAATTACAGTCCTTCAGTCCGGTAGTTGGGTGCTTCCTTGGTAATGATAACGTCATGTACGTGAGATTCGCGCAACCCAGCGGTGGATATCTGCACAAACTGTGCTTTCTGGTGCAACTCCTTCACCGTGGCAGCCCCCACATAGCCCATACCTGAACGCAGGCCACCGAGCAGCTGATAGATCATTTCTGAAATCGGACCACGATACGGTACCTTGCCCTCAATGCCTTCAGGGACCAGCTTGCTGCTTTCCCGATGTTCCTGGAAATAACGGTCGCCGGAGCCTTCCTTCATGGCACCGATAGATCCCATACCGCGGTATCCTTTATACTTACGCCCCTGATACAGGAAGGTTTCACCAGGAGTTTCATCGGTACCGGCGAACAGAGAGCCAATCATCACCGAATCAGCACCAATCCCCAGGGCCTTGCAGATATCACCGGAAAACTTGATACCACCATCAGCAATCACGGGGATACCATGCCTGGAGGCAGCCTCTACACAATTCTTCAGGGCAGTCAGCTGGGGAACGCCCACGCCTGCCACGATACGGGTTGTACAGATGGAACCCGGCCCAACACCTACCTTCACCGCATTGGCACCTGCCTTGATCAGTGCTTCGGCAGCGTCACCGGTTGCAATATTACCGGCGATCACTGGCAGATCAGGGAAAGCACCCTTCAACTCCTGCACAGCACGAAGAATGCCTGCTGAATGACCGTGCGCAGAATCAAGAACAACCACATCAACCTTCGACCTGAGCAGCGCCTCGGCACGGGGCAGCATTTCCTCTCCCACGCCAAGGGCCGCACCGGCAAGCAAGCGGCCCAGACTATCCTTGGCAGCATTGGGATACTGTTTGATTTTCTCAATATCTTTGATGGTAATCAAGCCCTTCAGGGCGCCTTTGTCATCAACAATCAGCAATTTTTCAATGCGATGCTCATGCAACAGTGCCTTGCAATGGGTCAGATCAATGCCAAGCGGCGCGGTTACCAGATTCTTGCTGGTCATAACGTCATTCACGCGCAACCCGTCATCGGAAACAAAACGGAGATCACGGTTGGTGACAATTCCCACCAGCTTGCCATCCTCAATGACCGGCAGACCGGATACATGGTACGTCCGCATAATCTGCTGCACATCAGCCACGCTCTGATACGGAGAAACGGTGATGGGATCGGCAATCATCCCGGATTCCGACTTCTTCACCCGTTCGACTTCCCGCGCCTGCTGTTCAATACTCATATTTTTATGGATGATGCCAATACCGCCTTCCCTTGCCATGGCAATGGCGGTTTTATGCTCAGTGACACTATCCATGGCCGCACTCAGCAGAGGGGACTGCAGCGTGATGGTGTCCGTCAGACGTGTTTTCAGCGATACTTCGGACGGCAACACCATGGATGCCCCCGGTACCAGAAGGACATCATCAAAAGTCAGGGCCATGGGAATATTTTCTTGCAACATATACGCTCCTTATCAGCTGGATCAAAAATACGAGCAACATCTGCGATACAATCCGCAGCCACCCTCATCATCCAGCAATCACTCTAAAAAAGTCACAGACACCACACCAAATGCCCATACTGTGACGCGTAAAATAAAAAAAGGCCGTGCTCAGGCCGGCAGACCGCCAAGGGGCCGGACCAGAACCCCGACCCGCGAGTTGAGTCATCCTGGCTGGAAAATCATCTTCATCAAAAATAGTTCCTCCTCCGCATCTTGCCACCTAAAAAGAAATACAATGTGTTGAAAAAAGCGGTAGTCAACAGGGAAACTTCCTGCTTAAGTAAGAAACTGCGCTTTTAAAAAAATACACAGCGACACTCCCGGTTTTCCCGGCCAGAGCGGGAAAACTTTTCACTCTTGCAAACGGCTTGCGATCTATGGCCAAAATACTTTCCATCAATCCTATCAACCCTCAGCAACGGCTGATCGATCAGGCAGTAGAAGTCATCCGGCGGGGCGGCGTTATCTGTTATCCCACCGATACCATGTATGGCATAGGGTGCGATATCTTCAATCCCAAAGCGGTCAAACGGGTCTATCTGATCAAACATCGCCCCAAAGATAAGCCCTTCACTTTCATGTGCGATTCGCTCACCAATATCAGCCAGTACGGATATGTAAGCAACACAGCCTACCGCCTGATGCGGAAAAAACTTCCCGGCCCCTACACCTTTGTGCTCACGGGAACCAAACTGGTTCCCAAGATCATGATCACCAAACAGAAAACCGTGGGCATCCGCGTTCCCAACAACCCCATATGCCTCGCCCTGATCGAGTCAATTGGCAATCCGGTCCTCAATACGAGTGCCCAGCCCGAAGACGACGACACCTTACCTGTGCACACTGCAGAAGATGTAAATGACTATTTCGGCAGGCAGGTTGATCTGATTATCGACAGCGGCGAGGTTGTCCCTGCGCCGTCATCGGTCATTTCGCTGCTCACTGACCAACCGGAGATTCTCCGGCGCGGCAAAGGCGATGTTGAGGCTTTTCTGTAGTTACCCCGAATGATTTCACGTTCCTCTTTCAGGACAACCAAATAAAAAAGACCGAACCCCTCGCGGAGCCGGTCTTTGAGCAAATACCTACCCAAAGGCTACTTAATTTCGTCAATGAGCACTTCTTTCAGCGATTTGCTCATGGTGAAATGTAAGGTCTTTCTCGCGGGGATATGCATCATTTTCCCTGTTTTAGGATTCTTGGTTGTACGCGGTTTTCGTGTGCGTACGGAAAAACTTCCGAATCCACGAATTTCCACTCTTCGCTCTTCAGCTAAAGCTTGAGATATTTCTTCAAGAATAATTTCAACAGCCTGTGCTATATCCTGCTTGTAATAGTTGCCAAGCTGTTCAGATACCTGGCCCACTAATTCACGCTTAAGCATGATCCGTTCCTCTTCGATCCTTCGTTAACCTGCCATCTAGCGTCCCATTGTCCGCCGGGCGCAATACAACTGGGGCTGCATCGACCATCAAGGTAATGCAACCCCAGACATTTCCTCTTTCAAGAGAACACGTTATTTATTCTGATCTTCACCAGCTGCAGCTTTCAGCAAGTCACCAATGGTGGAGGGACCTTCATCATTCTGCGAACTCTGCAGATATTCCGAAGGAATGGCACCATGATTCTCTTCTTTCTCCTGAAGAGCCTTGATGGACAAGCCAATCTTGCGATCTTCAGCGGAAACATTGATGACCATGGCCTTCAATGTATCGTTGACATTGAACATGCCAACCGGTGTTTTGACCTTCTCTTTGGAGATTTCAGAAACGTGGACCAAACCCTCAATTCCCTCTTCAAGCTGCACAAAGACACCAAAGTCAGTGACATTGGTAATGGTGCCCTCCACAGTTGAGCCAATGGGATATTTGCTGGCAGCAGCCTGCCAGGGATCGGGCTCAAGCTGTTTGATACCCAGGGAGAAACGCTCGTTCTCCTTGTCGATTTTGAGCACAACCGCCTGAATAGTCTCACCTTTGGTGTACTTCTCGGACGGATGTTTAATGCGCTCAGTCCAGGAGAGATCGGAAACATGAATCAGGCCGTCAATGCCATCCTCAATACCGATGAACACGCCGAAGTCAGTGATGTTCTTAATTTTTCCTTCAATAACGGACCCCACGGGATAGGTTTCCTCAACCACATCCCAAGGATTGGGCTGCAACTGCTTCATACCCAGCGAAATACGTTTGGTCTCGGCTTCCACCTTAAGCACCTGCACATCAATTTCTTCGCCCACACCAACGATTTTGGATGGATGACGCGGCTTCTTCGACCAGCTCATCTCAGAGATGTGTACCAATCCCTCGACACCCTCTTCCAGCTCAACAAAAACACCATAATCGGTGATAGAGACAACTTTGCCCCGTACCCGTGAACCCGGTGCATATTTCTCCGGCACATTTTCCCATGGATCCGGCTTCAACTGTTTGACACCCAAGGATACACGGTCAGAGTTCTTGTCGTATTTAAGGATCTTGACCTCAATCTCCTCACCGACGTGATACAGCTTGGAGGGATGAGAAACACGACCCCAGGAAAGATCAGTAATATGGCAGAGACCATCCATACCACCAAGATCGATAAAAAGACCATAATCGGTGATATTGGTAATGGCGCCACGAATGATCTGGCCCTCTTCCAGCGAAGTCCGCATCTGCTCACGCAGAGCGCTGCGCTGGCTTTCCAGAATGGCGCGGCGGGAAATCACCACATTATTGCGCTTCCGGTTGAACTTAAGAATCTTGAACTCAAAAGTCTGACCAATAAGACCATCCAGATCTTTGACCGGCCGCAAATCAATCTGCGAATATGGCAGGAACGCCGGCACACCGATATCCACGGACATTCCGCCTTTAACACGGCTTTCGATGCGGCCTTCAATAGTCCCGTCTTCTTCCTGGATTTTGGCAATCTGCTCCCAAACCTTGATAGCAATGGCCTTTTCACGGGACAACAGCAATCCGCCTTCATCTTTGCGTTTTTCTATGAAGACTTCAAACTGATCTCCAATATGAATTTCACGATCCGGGTCTTCATGGCGGAATTCTGCGAGGGGAATAAAACTTTCCGCCTTGTCGCCGACATCGATCAACACGGCATCATTGCTTAAACCAACAACCGTACCCGTGGCAACTTCGCCGACATTGATAACCGTGTTGTTGTTCTCCTGCTCAAAAAGCTGAGCAAAACTCATTTCATCGTCAAGGCTGGTGTCATCTGCCGCCGAAGCGGGTTGAATTCCGTTTTTTGTCATGGAAAGTTCCTGTGGTGACCGCGACTGGTCGTTAATAAATGGTTGATATGGCGAACAAGACGATCTTATCCGCCTGGATAAACGAAAAGAGGATATTTACCAGAATCCTCTCCAGAAAACAACTGTTTCGTCTTGAAAAACGGTATTTTTTGCTCCCGGCAAAAAAAAGAGCAATGTTATTGCATTATCCCCGGAACAGGGAGCTGGCAGGTGTGTCGAGAAAAGTTAAGCCTTACCGCCTTCTGCATAAGCTTCCATCAATGGCCCGAAAAGGTCTTCGTAATCGTGAATAGCCTTTCTCATAATTACATCAAAGTGACCAATATCACTGGTGTTTATCGCAAGATTCGCACTGTTTGCAAAGGCTTCGATGTCGTACATGGTGTGCAGGGAAGAGCCCACCAGCACATAAATGATGCCACGGCGGACATCCATCTCAAGATGCGCCATATGTTCATGAAAAGGGGACTGTGCCAGCCCTCCATCCTCATCAACAAACAGGACAATGCAGGCAAAGGAAACAAACTGCATCCGTTCCAGCGCCTCATCTGTCGACCGGCTCGTAGCCACCTGATAACCCAATCCCTCCAAAGCCGCACCGAGGGTTTTTTCCTGCTCGTCGTTCCCGTATACGATCATCGCCATGGGCACATCTTCAACTCTCTCCGCGCCCTGAAATGAACCGTTATGCAACCAATCAAGCGTGGGCGGTGGCGGCGGAACCGGCATTTTTCGTGCAGGCTGTCCCGCCGGTGCTGCCTGTTGCTCAACAACCTCTGTATCCTGAGAAGGCGCCGGCTTTTCAAGTTTAATCGCCTGCTGGCAGTAAGGGCACTTCAGCTGCAGAACTTTCCCTGGACTCAATT
>DAIODL010000088.1:0-8049 GCA_036746815.1 Desulfobulbus sp. | reverse complement strand
GTCTCGCCTTCGCACCATTTTATAATCCAGTGCAGTCTGCTGGAAGTTTTTAGCCCCGTGAATTCATAGAATTCACGGGGCTTTTTCTATGTGGGAGCATGCTCTCTCAGAATCATTAGAAATGCATGTTGTACTTCGGGTGACATTCCAGACAGTAGATCTTCTGCTGGTCATGCTGCACGTGGCAGATGGTACACTGAATTTCCCCAAGGTGTGATTTGTGGGGATTTTCCTCGGGATGCTGTTGCGGCGTTGTCTTTTGTACCAGCTTTTCCAGGGGGCCATGGCAGGAGAGGCAGGTGGCATTATCGACCTGATCCACTACCCCCTTGGCATGACAGGCCGAGCAGGTCACCCCATGTTTGAGATGCCGGTTGTCGAGGAAAGATGAAGTACTGGCCGCCAGATACACCTGTTTGAAGTCTGTAAATTCTTCCTCAGTGAAGGAACCGTATGCACCTTTGACGCCCAGTAACTGCAGGCCGCTCCCGGCCTTCCACTGGTGACAGTTGAAGCAATCGCTACTTTCTTTTTCTGCCAGATGCGTCAGGTGCAGGTTGGTGTCGAACGTGCTTTGGGCCGCCAGACCCCATCCCTGTGGGGCATGACAGTGCAGACAATCCACAAGCCGGGCGTTGGGCACCGGCTTATGGGTACCGGGGAGGATGTCTGACCATTGCTCATGGCATTTTCTGCAGGGGACCGTTTGTTTCACGGGTTTGCTCAGCTTCCTGTTTGCCGCAAATGCCTGGGGAGCGGTACCGCTCGCAGCTATTATCAACAGGCAAGTGAACCACACCAACGGTTGCCATGCGTTTTTCATGATCCATTCTCCCACGGTAATTTTTTGGAATGAATTCCTGATCTCCACAATGAGGTAACGCAGTTGCGGCAAGGGTAACCCGCTTTGATTCGTGGATTACCCTTCCGTCAGGTACAGTTATGCTCTCTTAACTTTTTTTGGCGGCATTGGTTCCGGCGATTCTACCGAAAACTATGCAATCTGCCACTGCATTGCCTCCCAAGCGGTTTGACCCGTGGATGCCTCCGGTCACTTCACCGGCGGCAAAGAGCTTGGGAATAGGGTTACCCCAGATGTCAATTACCTGGGTATCCGTATTGATACGCAGCCCGCCCATGGTGTGATGTACGGCTGGCCACTGGGCAATGGCATAGAACGGGCCTTTTACCAGGGGCATCATGGATTTGGTGAACTGCCGGCCAAAATCCGGATCCTTGCCCTCGGCCATATATTTATTGTGGGTAGTGATGGTTTCCTGGAGCGTGTCAGCAGGGATCTGCAGCTTCCCAGCCAGCTCAGCCAGAGTTTCCGCGCGGATGAACCGGCCCCGATCAATACCCTTTTGCACCTCTTCCATGGTTCCCATTTTGGGGATCATCTCTTCACTGAAAATGGAATAGGTCGGTTTCATGCCGGTTTTGATCTGCGCCATGGAGACAACATCGCGCCGTTCCATCTCGTTGACGAATCGTTTCCCTTTTTTGTCCACATAGACGATGCCATAGCCCGGCCCACGGAATGGATAGACAGCCGGTGCATCCAGAAGACCTGTTTCCGGTTCAGCATACGGATAAAGCTGGATGAAAGCCATCTGCAGCGCATCGGCGCCAATGGCCTGCGCATAGCGGATAACTTCTCCGGTGGCGCCGGGTTGGTTGGTACAGTTGAATTCCGGCACAATGCTCGGATTAAAGGACTGCCGCATCTTGATGTCACGGCTGAAGCCGCCGGATGCCAGGATTAACGCTTTTTTTACCTTGATGTTTTTCGTCTTTTTGCCGACCTGAACCTCAACTCCTTCAATAGGCGACTGAGGATCGCTGTCCTTGCGCCATATCCAGGTCAGGGTAGTGTTTACCCGGATTTTTGCCCCCTTACCTTCGGCAATTTTCTTGATTGCCTCGGTGTAGCCGCGCCCGCATCCTTCCACGCAGGTATGGGTACGGTAGGCCGAATGGCCGCCAGTGCGGTTTAAAATATGCCGTAACTGCAAGCCACCTTTATCGATGAGCCAGTCCAGGGCATTGGGTGCCTGCGAGGTCAGAATTTCCACGAGCTGCGGCGATCCATAATTATCGCCGCCCTTCAGTGTATCACTTTTGTGCAGCGCAGCACTGTCATCACCCAGATTCAACTGCTTGCGCAGATGCAGTTCATCATCCCAGGCGTTGAATTCGCCACCGTTAATGATAGAGTTGCCACCGTAGGTGGGCCTTTTTTCAAGGATAATGACGTTGTCACCCTTGCCGCAGGCCTCTGCAGCTGCAGATAATCCGGCAAACCCGGAACCGATGATGACAACATCAATGGTTTCATCCCATTTTTGCGGCATAACCCGTTTGGCTGCCTGTGCTTCTGAGGGATTGGACAAATCCAGGGCAAGGCCGGTGATTGCAGCAGCTCCCAGAACGGCTGCTCCCTGCAACATTGCTCTTCTTGATATTGCAGGCTGAGGATGTGCTGCTGGTTCAGTTGAAGTGGCTAACTTGTTGTCTTCTTTCGATTCTTTCATAATGCTCCCCCGTGTTCTATGCTTGTATTTACCCGAAAAGTTTTTCTTTTCGGGCTACTGCTGCCAGAAAGGTCGTTCATTAAAAAAGAAATTAATTCAAATTGTTTTCTTCTTTTGGGAAAGAATAGTCATTTTTTGAAATTGTTCATTAAAATTTACTGCAGTATATAAAATTTCTTATAAAAAAGGAGTTTTATTAATTGAATAAATAAATTATAATCAAAAATTGAAATAAATTATTATTGATAATGATTATTATCAGTCTTTTTTTTAGATGGATATAATAGAAAAACTAAAATGATCTTTTCTTCGAAACCAGAGGGTCAAGACATGAGCTGGATAAAATTTCCCATACAAAAAAGTAGCTTGAGCTGGCCGGTGAGGTAAAAAAGAAAATTGAGAGTGAGCAGATCGATGATCCGTTGAAAAAAGAATGGAAAATCGAACAGCTCAACATTCTGCAGCAGATGAATCACCTGCTCACCTGCCCGTACATTAAAGAAACAACATGAGAATGGCTCGCTAAATATCTACGGGTGGTATTACATTATTCAATCCGGTGAAGTATTCAATTTCGGTAGCGTTCAAAAAAGATTCGTAAAAATTTGAGGATGCTAAGAACTCTTTTCCTTCAGGAGGCGGATTTATGAAAATTCTCGCGCTTCACGGCAGCCCCCGTTATCAGGGCAATTCCAGTCAACTGCTGAACGCCTTTCTTGAGGAGGCACAATCCCTGGGTGCCAGTGTGGACAGCTATGTCCTCAATTCCATGCGCATGAAGGGATGTCAGGCCTGCTATATGTGCCGCCAGCCGGGCCAGGAAAAACAGTGTGCCATGAATGACGACATGTCCGTGGTGCTGGATGACCTGTTTGCCGCCAATCTGGTGGTGCTGGCCTCGCCGGTGTATATGTGGCAGATGAGCGCACAGGCAAAGCTTTTTGTCGACCGCCTCATGCCGGTCCATAAGCCGGACTTCACCTCCTGGCTGGATGGTCAGCAGCTGCTCTCCATTTATACCCAGGGGCAGCCTGATGTGACCCGTTTTGCCTCCTATTTCACCTATGTAAATGATATGTTTGGTTTTCTTGGCTTCCGCACTACTGAGCCGCTGGTGTTTGGCGGCCTGAGACAGGCTGGTGATGTGCAGCAGCATCCAGAGTATCTGGAACGGGTACGCGAGTGCGCCCGCAACCTGGTGCAGGGGGTCTGATTTCTAAAAATAACCCATTCCTACCAAAACGCACAAGTGTTGACAGTGCCATTGCGCTGCGTTAAGTATATCGATAATTGATGGAATTTGTGTTGCTTTTGGTACCAGGGGATGGGGAGTCGGCAAACTCCCAGGTGAGTGGTGCCTCGTACTTATACATAGAGGAGTTGTCGCATGGCTGAAAAAATTATTCGTGTCAACATGTCGGACCTGAGCACCAAGGTTGAGTCTGTGCCTGAGGCTTGGCTGGGGCTGGGGGGACGTGCCCTCACCTCCACCATTGTCTCCCAGGAGGTTGTTCCCACCTGCCACCCCTTGGGAAAACACAACAAGCTGGTGTTTGCCCCTGGAATGCTTTCCGGGACCCCTGCGGCGAACTCTGGCCGTTTGTCCTGTGGGAGTAAAAGTCCCCTCACCGGTACCATCAAAGAGTCCAATGCCGGTGGTACTTCGGCGCAGATGATGGCCAAACTTGGCGTCAAGGCTCTGATTATCGAGGGCAAACCCGCTGAAGATGATAAAAAATGGTACAGCCTGCATGTCACCCCTGAAGGGATCACTATTCAGGAAGAAACAGAAGTGATCGGCATGGGCAACTTTGCTGCTGTGCAGGTGCTCAACAAACGGCTTGGCGAGAAGATTGGCGTGATCATCATTGGCCCTGCCGGTGAGCTGCAGATGACTGCGGGCAATATTTCAGTCAAGGATCCGGACAGCCACATGCGTTCCAACGGCCGCGGTGGTCTGGGGGCGGTCATGGGCTCCAAGCGGATTAAATTTATCAGTGTGGAACCGGCCAATGCGAAGGTGGAAATAGTTAATCAGGAGGCCTTCCGCGACGCCAACCGCGCGTTTACCAAGGCTCTGGTCGACAACCCCATCAGCAAGGCGCTGGGCCAGTATGGTACCAATGTCCTGGTGAACATCATCAACGAGGCGGGCGGTATGCCCCACAGAAACTTCACCAGCGGGCAGGATCCCCAGCACGAGGCCTTCTCCGGTGAAACCATGTACGACACCATTGTGGCCCGGGGCGGTCAGCCCAAGCACAACTGCCATCCAGGTTGCGTCATCAAGTGTTCACAGATCTATGCCGATGCCAAGGGTGCCTATAAAACCTCCGGCTTTGAGTACGAGACTATCTGGGCCTTTGGTTCGGATTGCAACATCCCGGACCTGGATATGATCGCCGAGGCGGACAACATCCTTGATGATCTGGGACTGGATTCCATTGAAATTCCTGTGGCCTTTGGTGTGGCCATGCAGGCTGGCGTGGTTAAGTTTGGTGACGGCGCCGAGGTGATGCGTATCCTCAAGGAAGAGATTGGCAAGAACACACCTCTTGGGCGTATCATTGGTAATGGCGCGGGTTCCGTGGGCCGGGCCTTTGGCGTTACCCGCGTGCCGGTGGTGAAGAATCAGGCTATTCCGGCGTACGATCCGCGTGCCATCAAGGGTATCGGCATCACCTATGCCACCTCCACTCAGGGCGCTGACCATACCATGGGCTACACCATTGCCACCAATATTCTGGGTTCCGGCGGTAAACTTGATCCGCTGAGCAAAGAGGGGCAGGTCGAGTTGTCGCGGAACCTGCAGATTGCCACTGCGGCCATCGATTCTACGGGCATGTGCCTGTTCACCGCCTTTGCAGCCTTGGACGACGCCACCTGTCTGCCGTCCTTGATCGATATGATCAACGCCCGTTTTGGCTGCCATCTGGTGGCCGACGACGTGACCAACCTGGGTAAGAGCATCCTTAAAACCGAGCATGCCTTCAATCTGGCTGCTGGTTTCACCAACAAGGATGACCGGCTGCCCGAGTTCTTCTATGAAGAGCCCATCGCACCCCATAACGTGGTGTGGGATATTTCCGACGAAGTGCTCGATTCCTTTTGGGATTTTTGAGAACATTGCCTTGTTCGCACCTTGCCAGCCCTTTGCCGGTTTTCCGGTAAGGGGCTGATTTTCATGTGCCTGCGCCGTAAGCAGGAGAGTCACATAACCAATTTCCCGGCAACCGCGTATGCAACTCACAGTCAAACTCTTTGCCTATTTCCGGGACAACCGTTTCAAGCAGCAGGTGATGGATTTTCCGGCAGGTACCACGGTGCAGTATATTATTGAGGCCGTGGGCGTGCCGGTGGACGAAGTCGGCGTAACCATGATCAATTCCAGACACTGCGAGTTGCAGCAGGTGGTCACCGAAGGCGATCAGCTGGCCATCTTTCCTGCCATTGGCGGCGGCTGAACGCGCAACGTTTCACACCTTCTCTCCTTTTTCTTATTCAACGCTCCCCTTTTCATGCTATAGTGCCCTTGTGTGGCAAGGTACAGGCAAGCTTGCCTTTCAGGGTTTTATGGCGATGGAAGGGAGTGCATGAACGATTTTTTCAAACTGATCAGCCCCGCAGCATTTATCAACCTGCTTAAACGGTTCACTCCTCTGGACAGGGAACATCTCCCCCTCATGCAGGCGCGCGGCCGCGTGCTTGCCGAACAGATCCAGAGCCAGGAGCTGCTTCCCCCTTTTTCCCGTTCCACCATGGATGGTTTTGCCGTGCGCGCTGCCGACACCTTTGGCTGTTCGGAATCAGAAACCGCCCTGCTGCGCGTAACCGGTATGGTGGATATGGGCGCCTCGGGTCAGGACTACGTCGTGCGCGTCGGTCAGGCCGTGCGCATCTGGACAGGAGGTGCCCTGCCGTCCAAGGCTGATGCCGTGGTCATGGTGGAGTACACCCAGTTACTGGATGACGAAACCGTGGCCATTTTCCGTCCGGTGGCGCCTGGAGAAAATGTAATCCGTGCTGGTGAGGATTACCGTCCCGGACAGGAGGTGCTGGCTCCCGGGCACATGCTGCGGCCCCAGGATCTGGGCGTGCTCTCGGGGCTGGGTGTCCAGGAGGTCACGGTATATCGACGCCCGCGAGTTGCCATCCTCTCCACCGGCGATGAGCTGGTGCCGCCGGATCAGACCCCGCCGCCAGGAAAAATCCGTGATATCAACTCCACCACTATGGCAGCCCTGGTCGAGGAGGCCGGTGGCATTGCCCTGCCGCTTGGCATCTGCGACGATGATTTTGACCGCATGCTCGCCACCTGCGCGCAGGCGCTGCAGGAGGCGGATATTCTGCTGCTCTCCGGCGGCAGCTCCGTGGGTAAACGGGATTTCACCCAGCGCGTTTTTGCCGCTCTGCCCAATACCGAGCTCCTGGTGCACGGGGTTTCCGTGCGGCCGGGAAAACCTACGATTCTCGCCTGTCAGGGCAACAAGGCACTGGTTGGTCTGCCCGGGCATGTGGCTTCAGCCATGGTTATTTTTTATTGCTTTGTGCGGCCGCTTTTGCGCAGCTATCTGGGGCTTGGCGCCACCCACGGCCTGCGCCAGGTGCAGGCTTTGACCAGACAGCCCATACCCTCGGCCATCGGACGGCAGGAGTATGTGCGTGTCCGTCTGCAGCCGCAGGAAGGCGGCCTGCCCATGGCGGTGCCTGTGTATGGTAAATCAGGGCTTATCAATCCTCTGGTGCGCGCCGACGGCCTTCTGGTTATTGATCGTGACGCGGAGGGGGTGGACGCTGGTGTGGAATGTCCGGTCCTCCTTTTTCCCGAGGCAATGTAGGAATTTCTATGCAGCGAAAAGTGTATCTGAATATGTGTTCCCGGGAGGAGGCCCAGCAGGTCTTCCTGTCCCGCTTTGCTGAGTATGGTCTGCGCACGGAGCATATTGCCTCGCGTGAGGCTGTAGACCGCGTCCTGGCGGCGCCGATTTTTGCCCGCTTCTCCGCACCCTCATTTCATTCAGCCGCCATGGACGGGCTCGCGGTGGTGGCTGAGGACACCTTCGGGGCCGCCGATGACACGCCCATCACCCTTGATCTGGTCAATGGTCAGGCGGTGATGATCAACACCGGTTTTCCCCTGCCGCCGGATAAAAATGCGGTGATTATGATTGAAGAGGTGCTGCTCAGCGATGATGGTCAGCATGGCGTGATCCGGCATCCGGTCTATCCCTGGCAGCATGTGCGCAAGGTGGGCGAGGATATCGTGGCCACGGAACTGCTTTTTCCCACGGGCCACCGGTTCCGGCCGGCTGACATCGGGGCGCTTCTGGCCGCTGGAATCAGCGAGGTGGAGGTGCGGCGGCGGCCCAAAGTGGTCATCATTCCCACGGGCAACGAGCTGGTACGCCTTGAGGATTACCCCGACGGGGTGCCTGTGTGCAAAACCGTGGAGTCCAACTCTGGCGTGCTGGCGGGGCTGGTGGCCAGGGCGGGCGGTCTGGCCGAGGTCATGCCC
>DAIODL010000087.1:0-8078 GCA_036746815.1 Desulfobulbus sp. | reverse complement strand
GGTTTCGCAGGAACCCTCCAGGGGCTGCAGGAGCGGTTGTATTATTTCCAGGATCTTGGGATCAATATGGTCCATGTCATGCCGGTTCTGCAATGCCCTGAAGGAAGCAGCGACGGCGGTTATGCGGTGAGCGATTTCTGCGAGATCAATCCAGAGGTCGGTACACTGGCGGATCTCCAGCAGATGGCTGGGGAGATGCGGCGGCGTGATATCCTGCTGGCGCTCGATGTCGTTGTGAATCACACTTCCAATCAGCATGAATGGGCCAAAAAGGCGAAGGCCGGCGAGCGCAAATATCAGGACTACTACTACTGCTTTGAAAACCGCAACGTGCCTGACATGTTCGAGCAGACGATGCCCGAGGTTTTTCCGGAAAACGCACCGGGAAATTTCACCTGGGACGAGCAGATGCAGCGTTGGGTAATGACGGTGTTCAATGATTACCAATGGGATCTCAATTATACGAATCCCTCGGTTTTTATTGAAATGATCAATATTATTCTCTTCTGGGCCAATCAGGGGGCCGATATTCTGCGTCTGGATGCGGTGGCCTTTCTTTGGAAAAAGATTGGCAGCTCCTGCCAGAATGAACGCGAAGCCCATCTCATTCTGCAACTGTTCAAGGACTGCTGCCAGGTGACCGCACCCGGTGTGGTGTTCATCGCCGAGGCCATTGTCGCCCCTCTGGAGGTGATCAAATATTTTGGCGAAGATGCGGTTATTGCCAAGGAATGCGAGATCGCCTACAACGCCACCTTCATGGCGCTGTTATGGGATGCGGTGGCCACCAAAAATGCCCGTCTGCTGAACCAGGGGATCAAGAACCTGCCGGTGAAACTGGATCGGGCCACCTGGCTCAACTACATCCGCTGCCACGATGATATCGGCTTTGGTTTTGATGACCGTAGCATCATCAGCTGCGGCTACGATCCGGCCCAGCACCGCAAATTTCTCATCGACTACTTCACCGGCAACTATGACAATTCCCATGCCCGCGGGCTGCCTTTCGGACAGAATCCCAAGACTGGTGATGCGCGGATTTCCGGCTCGCTGGCCGGCCTGGAATACGCACTGGAAACGGGAGACGACAATGCCATTGATGATGCCATTGCGCTGATCAATCTTCTGCACGCCATGATCATGAGTTTTGGAGGTATCCCGCTCTTGTATTACGGCGATGCCATCGGCACCCTGAATGATGACTCCTACCGGCATGATCCTTTCAAGCAAGGCGATACACGGTGGGTGCACCGGCCATCCATTGACTGGGACAAGGCGGAACGCAGAAATATGCCGGGGACGGTCGAATATAAGATTTTCAGCGAAATCAAACGCATGATTGCCGTGCGCAAGGAAATTGAGGTCTTTGCCGATTTCAACAATCGTGAACTGCTGGACGTCGAAAACCCCTATCTGTTTGTGTTTGGCCGCTACCATCTGCAGAAAGCCAATGAGCGGGTTCTGGTGGTGGCCAATTTCAGCGATCAACCCCAGCATCTCAATCTCGATGAACTTGGCCCTTGGGGCGGGCAATATCGGCCTCTTGTAGATCTCTACCGGGGACACCAACCGGAAGTTTTTAAAAGATCGTTGGTCATTCCCCGTTTCAGCTTTTACTGGCTGACCGAGCGTTAGGGCACTTGTCAGTCCAGGGGGAGTGCTGCACACGTTACACGCGAAATGATCCACGAAAAGCGCATCGCCACCCCCAGGGCAATACGCCAGGCCCGCTGAATGAGACCGACCTCATCTTATAAAATATATTGACGCCAACTTATATTTTGCTTACATATATCGATAAATATAAATATAGGAATAAATAAAAGCATGAAAAATTTCCTCCGTGTTATGAAAGCGCTGTCGGATCCAAACCGGGTGCGCGTTATCAAGCTGCTTGAAAACAATGTGCTCTGCGTCTGTGAAATTCAAAAAGCACTGGGGCTTGCGCAGCCAACCATCTCCAGTCACATGAAAATTCTGGAAGACGCTGGGCTGGTGGAAAAAGAGCGGCAGGGCACCTGGATGATGTATAGGCTGGTCCATGAGCAAACCTCCGTGTATGCGGAGAGCATGCTGGAGATGTTGAAAGACTGGTTAAACGATGATGTTGAGTTGCGGCGCATGCAGGCTGCTTTACCTGAAACCACGTGTCAACGAGCACTTATGTTGAAAAATGAGGCATAAAATGGAACCGCTTCAACCTGTTGGTTGCAATTGCACCAAAAATTCTGCGTGCCAGGCCACGGGTAAACCCGATGTTCACTGGGGCAAAATTATCCCGCTGGGCATACTCGGCCTGGCTGCGTGGTATTTGATTTATAAGAATCTGGAACCCTTTTCCCACTACCTGACCTATTCGTTACTGTCGATCCGCAAGGGAAGCCACCTTGGGGCGGCTCTCCAGTTTTTCGCGTATGACACGCCCAAGGTCATGATGCTCCTGACCTTGATCGTTTTCTTCGTCGGGGTGCTCAGATCCTTTTTCACGCAGGCACGCACGCGCAAATACCTGGCAGGCAAACGTGAGGTGGCGGGTAATGTCATGGCAGCGCTGCTTGGTATCGTCACCCCTTTTTGTTCCTGCTCAGCCGTGCCCCTGTTCATCGGTTTTGTGCAGGCCGGTGTACCGCTCGGGGTGACATTTTCCTTTCTCATTGCCGCGCCGATGGTGAACGAAATCGCCCTGGTGCTTTTGTATGGTCTTTTGGGTTGGAAGGTTGCCGCGATCTATCTCATCAGCGGGCTGGTGATCGCCATGATCGCCGGCTGGGTTATCGGGCGTTTTAAGCTCGAATCCTGGATAGAGGATTGGGTGCAGGCGTTGCGTGCCGGAGAAGCGCTCGTTATGGAAGAAAAGCTCACCTGGCGTGATCGGATACAACGCGGCGGTGAGGCTGTCAGGGATATTGTTGGCAAGGTCTGGCTGTATGTTGTTGCCGGCATCGCGGTGGTTGGTTTTATCCATGGTTATGTCCCGCAGGATTTTATGGCTTCCATCATGGGCAAAGGGGCCTGGTGGTCCGTGCCTGCGGCCGTGGTCATTGGCGTGCCCATGTATTCCAATGCAGCCGGTATTGTACCGATTGTTGAGGCGCTGCTTGGCAAAGGCGCTGCCCTGGGTACGGTCCTCGCTTTTATGATGAGCGTGATTGCGCTTTCCTTCCCGGAGATGATTATTCTCCGCAAGGTGCTGAAACCGCCTTTGATCGCTGTTTTTATCCTTGTCGTAGCGTGCGGTATTATTTTTACCGGTTATCTGTTTAACATCATCATCTGATGAAAGAGGTCAAAATGATTATTCAAATCTGTGGTCCTGGTTGTGCTTCCTGTGAAAAGACTCAAAAAGTGGTTGAGGCGGCAGTCGCAGCAAAAGGCGTTGGCGCGGCGGTTGTCAAAGTTAAAGATTTTCAGGAGATTGCGAAACTCGGCGTTTTTTCGACACCTGCGGTGGTTATTGATGGCGCGGTCAAGTGTGTGGGACGCGTTCCCAAACAGAGTGAAGTGGAAGAGTGGATCGGTTGATTTTTATCGGCAAATACGAGCCTGATGGCGTGAGTGACAAATGAACGCGGCAGAAAAGGATGAAGTGCGGCAGGCGGTACGGCAACTGTACAGCCACACCGCATCCGGATGTTGCGGATCAAGCTGCTGCTGTGGTTCTGCGCAGGATGCGTCGCATGTAATGGGGTATACTGCCGGGGATCTGGCAGCTGTTCCAGAGGGTGCTGATTTGGGACTTGGTTGCGGTAACCCCCAGGCCATCGCTGCCTTGAAAAGCGGGGAAGTGGTGCTTGATTTGGGCAGTGGAGCAGGGTTTGATGCGTTCCTCGCGGCTCGCCAGGTTGGCGGTCAGGGACATGTTATCGGTGTGGACATGACGCCGGAAATGCTTTCCAAAGCCCGCGGCAATGCCTTGACGGGTGGCTACCAGAATGTTGAGTTTCGGCTGGGCGAGATTGAACACCTGCCCGTGGCTGATAACATGGTGGATGTGATTCTCTCCAACTGCGTTATCAACCTGTCGCCGGATAAACCTCAGGTTTTCCGTGAGGCCTTCCGTGTGCTGAAACCAGGCGGCCGGCTTGCCATCGCCGATGTTGTAGCGACAGCGGAACTCCCGGAACATATCCGCGCCGATTTAGCCCTGCATGCCGGATGTATTGCGGGTGCCTCAACAATTGCGGCATTGGAGGATATGCTGCTTAATGCTGGCTTTATCTGCATTCAGATTTCACCCAGGGAGGGAAGCCGGGCACTTATCAGCCAGTGGCATCAAGACCCATCCGTGACCGAGCACATTCTTTCTGCAACCATTGAGGCAAGGAAACCGGCAGGCTGAAGTCGCATTTCTTTATCATCATCACGTGCCAATGTGCACGAAAAAAAAGGAGTTAGGTCCGTTGATCTAGCTCCTTTTATTTTGTGTCCGATATTTTCAACTTACCTCACTTCATCGTCTGTCGAGGCACTGTTTCGCACACAAAAAATTCACATCTGGCGTATCAAAATTTGCCGTATCACCTCTCACCGTCAGAGCGAATCCATCCAATGGTTTTGGGTGGTCTGCTCACGGATATCTTTTCAGCAGAGCTGGATGCATGCTGCTTTCCTTGCTTCCACTCGTGTCCTTTCTGTATGTAATATATTGAAATTACATAGAATATTTTGATGAATGGTAAAAATGGATTGTTTTTGTCAATATTATTTACTGACCGTTCAGTAAATAATATTGACAAAACAAAAACGGAAAGTAAAATAAATACAAAATTACATTTTTGAAATAAAGCGTTGCTCGAGGAGAGCCAAATACATGGCCCGAAAAAACCAAAACGCAGAATCGCGAAAGCCTGAAATTCTGGAGGCGTACTATCAGGTCCTCATCGAAGAAGGCTTTGAGGGCTGTTCCATCGGCAAGATTGCTGAGCGCCTCAATATGCATCCAACCCTTATTCTGCATTATTTTAAAAATAAGGAAAATCTACAGATTGCTCTGATTGATTTGATGATTGCCAAGTACAAATCAGTGAACATGCTCAATTTTGAGAAAATAAGTAATCATGCAGAGCAGTTTCAGGCTGTTATGGATGTGATATTCAGCTTCACATGGTCGCGTACTGTAGATCCTGGGGTACATTTTGGTTTTTATTATAAAAGTTTCCGTGATGAAAGAATATCAGCATTGATTTGCGATATGTTCAAATGGCTACGAAATTTTCTTTATGAGAAATTTAAAACATTTAATGATGAGGGCATTATCAATGTTGCAGATCCGTTAAATGCTGCTGATTTTGTCGTCACACTCATGGAAGGTTTGGAGTTTCATACACATTTTTTAGCAGATGGCAAGAATTTTGATGAATTCGCAGAAAGCGCAAAAAATGTAGCTATTTATGCATTGAAGCATAAGGCCATTTAGATAGCGCATTTTTGGCGGAGAGCAATTTGCGGCAAGCATGATCGTTGACTGTAGCTATGTAGGTTGATGTAAGCGCTAATGGAAAACATGACATACCGGAGAAGTGAATATGGATATGTGCTTGGAAGCTTATGCTTTGTATAAAAATTATGGCGAAGTACACGCCCTGAATAATGTTGATCTGAGGATTCATAAGGGTGAGTTTTTCACTCTGCTTGGCCCTTCCGGTTGCGGAAAGACCACCCTGTTACGCATTATTGCCGGACTTGAAACCGCATCCGATGGCAATCTCTTTTTAAACGGCGATCCCATTCTCGATATACCGGCGAACAAACGGCCGGTGAATACGGTTTTCCAGAGTTATGCACTGTTTCCTCACCTGAAAAATTACGACAACATTGCCTTTGGGCTGCGTTCACAGAAAGTACCGGAAAAAGAGATCGCACCCCGGGTTGCAGAAATGCTCAAGATGCTTGAGCTGGAGCAGTTCGCCGATCGTTATCCCGACCAGTTGTCCGGCGGGCAACGCCAGCGTGTTTCCCTGGCACGGGCACTGATCTGCGAGCCGGAAGTGTTGCTTCTGGATGAGCCCATGTCTGCCCTTGATGCACGTCTCCGGGTGCAGCTTCAGGAACAGCTGCGCCGCCTGCAACTGCGTCTCAAAAAGAATTTCATTCTGGTCACCCATGATCAGGAAGAGGCATTGACGGTTTCCGACCGTATTGCGGTTATGAAGGACGGTCACATTCTGCAGTGTGGCACTCCTGAGGAAATTTACAACCATCCCAACTGCCGTTTTGTAGCCGAGTTCATCGGCACCGCCAATATCTTCGATGTGGAACGGGATGGGAATGTCCTGCGCTCGCCCATGGGCACCTTCATTCCCCGCACCATGCCCACCTGGCAGAAGGGGGCTGCGGTGATCCGGCCGGAAGGTGTTCGACTGCGTCCGGATAAACCGGAACATAATGGTATTCAGTCCAGGGTTATCGAAAAATTTTACCGGGGCACCTACCTGGATATCACCCTGGAAACAGGCAATTTGCGCATACGGACAGCCCCGCACAACAAGATCGAAGTGGGGGATACAACCTGGGTCGAACTGCTCCCTGAAGCTTTGGTGACCATCGATGATTGATAAAAAAGAAATTCTTTACGGCGAACTGACCACTCCGGCCAGGATCCGCACCAAGGGGTTGTTGTATATTGCGCCGGGCATGCTGTGGATCATGCTCTTTCTCTCTATCCCCGCGCTTTCGTTGATTATCATCAGCTTTACCACTCGTGGGGCCTATGGGGAAATTGAGTGGGTTTTCACCTGGGAAAATTTCAGACGGCTGGCGGGATACGGCCTTTTCGGCTGGAGCCCCGATTACCTGATGATCCTGCTGCGCTCGGTGATTGTCGGTTTTGTGACCACCATTGTCTGCATCATACTCTCCTATCCCATGGCCTTTTTTATTTCCACCCGGCCCAGGTCCTCACGTTATCTCTGGCTGATTGCCATGGTGATCCCTTTTTGGACCAATCTGGTTATCCGCACCTATGCCTGGCAGATTGTGCTGGCTCCGGAACTGCCTCTGGCCAAGATTGCCGCCTTCCTGCACATCGTGCCGCCGGACAGCCCTCTGTATCCGACCTCTTTTGCCGTGTACCTGGGCATGATCAGTGCTTTTCTGCCGTATGTGGCGCTGCCGCTGTACTCCAGTGTGGAGAAACTCGACTGGAGCCTGATTGAAGCGGCCAACGATCTGTACAGCACCAAGTGGCGGGTGTTCCGGCAGGCCATTTTGCCGCAGACCTTTCCAGGGCTGTCCGTGGGCGTCATTCTGACCTTTGTCCCGGCCATGGGCATGTTCCTCATACCTGATCTGTTGGGTGGTGCCCGCTATATGCTGGTGGGCAATCTCATTCAGCAGCAATTCGGCAAAAGCCGCGACTGGCCCTTTGGCGCGGCGGTGAGCCTGGCCTTGATGACGCTGACGCTGCTGGGCCTGGTGCTCTTTAACCGCAAGGGCGCCAAAATGGAGGTGGTCTGATGTTTCGCATTGGATGGCGCCTCAAAGTGCTGGCCATGGCGACCTTTGTGTTTTTGTACACGCCGCTTATGGCCGTATGCATCTACTCTTTTAACAAGTCGCGCTATGGCATCCACTGGGGCGGCTTCAGCCTCGACTGGTACCGTATCATTCTTCATGACACCCAGATTCTCGAGGCCTGCTGGCATACCATTCTGCTTGCTGTGGTCTCCACCGGCATTGCCACGGTGCTGGGAACCGCGCTTGCCATTGGACTGGCCCGTTTTCCCTGGTCCAAGAAGCTGAACACCTTTTTTGACATCAACCTCTATATGCCGGTCATCACCCCGGAGATTGTTTTTGCCGGGGCACTGGTGGTCGCCTTTATCTGCCTGCGCTACGTGTCCTCCATTTTTGAGCCGGGCATGCTGACCATGATTATCGGGCATGTTACCTTTCAGGTAGCCTTTGTGGCCCTGGTGGTGCGCAGCCGGCTTGCCTCGTTCAACAATGACATCGAGGAGGCCTCACGCGATCTCTATGCCTCCAACTGGTACACCTTCTGGCATGTACTGCTGCCCCTGATGATGCCGGGCATTGTCTCGGGCGCCATGCTCGCCTTCACATTGTCCCTGGATGATTTC
>DAIODL010000086.1:0-8142 GCA_036746815.1 Desulfobulbus sp. | reverse complement strand
CTCCAAAACCGCCGCCGAAGCCGCCATACCCCCCGGAGGAATAATGGCGTCCGGAGTAGCCCGAAGTCCGGCCAAAAAGCGTGGAAAACATGCCCACAACAAACCCTATGGGGATGAGCAGCAACATCAGTGATCCAAGGGCGGTTCCCAAAAAGAGCACTCCCAGAAATGGCAGCAGGACTGCTCCGGCAATGCCGGCCAATATTTTGGGGGACCGGAAAATCCTCCCAACCATCGTCATGACAAAAACCGCTATAACCATGAAGCCGCCCACATCACCGGACCCGCGTGAGGACCTCCCGGGCATATTCGTGGCGGTATATTCCCCGCTGACAATACCCACCATGGCCTTGACCGCATTCTGTATGCCCAGGGAAAAATTCCCGCGCTTGAACTCGGGCACCATGATGTCGCGGATGATGCGTCCGCTGAGCAGGTCAGTCAGTTTGCCTTCCAGCCCGTAACCCACTTCGATGCGGATTTTGCGCTCGTTCCTGGCCACAACAAGTAGCGCCCAGTTATCGATACCCTTTTGCCCCAGCAGCCATTTCTGCGCCGTTTTCAGGGCAAACTCCTCAATGGGTTCACCGTCAAGGGAATCAATGGTGAGCACGACAATCTGTGTGCTGTCCTGGGTATCCAGCCTGGCCAGCTCGGCGTCGATGCCGGCGATGGCGCTGTCGTTTAAGAGATGCGCGTAATCGTTGACCCGGCCGGAAAGCGTGGGGACCGCGGCCGCCACGCTGCACACTGGCAAAAACGCCAGGAACAGCGCGGCAATCAGCGACAGGATGTTTATACCAGCTTTCATCGCGGGCTTAGAATTTCACCTGCGGAGCCGCCTTGGCACTGGCATCCGCCTTAAAATATTCCTTGCGGTCCAAATGCAAGAGCAGCTTGTTAGTCAGGCTGTTGGGGAAGGAGCGCACAGAGGAGTTAAACTTTTCCACCGCGGCATTGTAGCGCTGACGGGCCACATTGATGCGATTTTCCGTTCCTTCCAGCTGATTCTGCAGATCCATGAAGTTCTGGTTGGCCTTCAAATCCGGATAGTTCTCCACCACGGCCATGAGCCGGGAAAGCGCGGAACCCAAATTTCCCTGGGCTTCCTGGAACTGCTGCATCATCTGCGGGTTACCCAGGTCCTTCGCGTTGAGCGTGGTCTGGGTCGCTTTGGCCCGGGCGTTCACCACCTTTTCCAGGGTGTCGCTTTCATGGGTGGCATAGCCCTTGACCGTGGCCACCAGGTTGGGAATGAGATCGGCACGGCGCTGCAGGGCCGACTCCACATCGCCCCAGGCCTTCATCACCTCTTCCTCCTGCCGCTGCAGTGAGTTATAGCCGCAGCTTGTCAACAAGAGGGGCAAAAGAAGCACCAGTACGGCAAACAGTCTGCGAGAGAGAGAAAAAGAACGATTCATGAGGATTCCTCCTGAAAAATACTGATCAAAAAGAAAGGGTTGCAGTTGTAAGAGACGTTATTGGAGACGTCCTGGAAAAAAGTGTACCGGATTCTGACGCGCAACACCAGCTTTTGCCGGGAAGTTCATAAATCCGTGAAGAGAAAAGAACGGGCAGAGGCGATATCGCGCTGGCCGCGCAGCAGCATGAAAAGCCGGTCCACGCCCAGGGCGATGCCCGCGCACTCACCCATACCGGGCAGATCGGCCAGGAATTTCTCCGGCATGCCGGCGGTACCGCCACCAGCCGAAATAGTTGTTATTTCCTGGGCAAAGCGGGCGCGCTGTTCAGCCGCGTCGGCAAGTTCAGAAAAGCCGTTGGCAATCTCCACCCCGCCCATATAAAGTTCAAAGCGTTCGGCAACATCGGGATGGGCCGGGCTGCACCGGGCAAGCGACCCCAGGGTCACCGGATAATCGCAGAGAAAGGTGGGATGCGACCGTCCCAGATGCGGCTCCACCTCCGTGACCAGAATTTCATCGAAGCGGTCACATGCCAGCGCTTCCTCCGCGCTTTTGCCCGCATAGCGTGAAAAGGCATCCGCCACGGTGAGCCGCGGCCAGGGAGAGGTCAGGTCAATAGTCGCGCCCTGCACGGAAAGCGCTTTTCCACCATCCACTACGCCAGGCAGAAAATACAGTTTGCCAGCCAGCCAGCGGATCATGGCCTCGCACTCCTCCATCAGTTCGCGGTAGCTCCACTTTTTGTGGTACCACTCAAGCATGGTAAATTCGGGCTGATGTAACCGCCCCAACTCATCCTTGCGGAAACAGGGGCAGATCTGAAAAATGCGTTCGCAGCCATGCGCGAGCAGCCGTTTCATGCACAGCTCCGGCGAGGTCTGCAAAAAGCAGCCGTCGCTGGTCACGGGAAAAATATTGGCTTCCGGAAGGAGAACAGGCAGGCGGAGCGGCGTATCAACTTCCAGGTAGTCGCGCTCCAGAAAGAACAAACGAATGGCCTGCAACAACTGGGAGCGTTGTTGCAGGCCTTCAAGAGACAGCATAGGAACCCCGGTGAATTATTCCTTGACCCGGGTGATGTAGGTACCGGTGCGGGTATCGATCTGAATTTTGTCCCCCTGCTCGACAAAGGGCGGCACCTGCAGCTGGAACCCGGTCTGCACGGTGACAGGTTTGCTGTCGGAACCCGAGGTATCGCCTTTGGCCCAGGGATCGGCCACAGTCACCTCAAGGTTGACGAAGGTCGGCACGCTGATATCAATAGGCCGCTCGCCGAAAAAAAGCACCTGCACCTCCATGTTATCGATGAGGAAATGGAGGTTGTCACCGAGCTGTTCCGCACTCAGGGCAATCTGCTCATAGGAGGTAGTATCCATGAAAAAGTACTCATCCCCCTGGCTGTAGAGGAACTGCATGGTCCGCTCGTCCAGATAGGCCTCTTCGAACTTGTCGTTGGAACGATAGGTCTGCGTGAACTGAATGCCGGTGATCATATTGCGCATTTTGGTGCGATAAAGCGCCTGGCCCTTGCCGGGTTTGGAAAAATCAAACTCCGTGATGATATAGGGTTCACCATCAATCTGAATTTTCAATCCTTTGCGTAAATCAGAAGCTGTATACATAGGGTATCCTTCACCTTTCTCTTAAGGGAATAGTTGAAATTGTGTATGTTACGTTAACTCTTCCCATTTTTCAACCGCTTCCTGCAGGAAATCGTACTTTCTCTGGACTCAAGACCATCAGTTCTTGTTTTCCCTGTCATTTCTTTATACATTCACGGTTATTGACCTTTCTTCCAGGTGATGATTCCATGACTCTCCGCGCAGGCATTCTTTCCGACACTCATCTCTTTCGTCTTGATGACCAGTTCCAGGAACTGGTGCGCCGCTGTTTTGCGGACTGCTCCGTCATCATCCACGCCGGTGACATCACCGAACTGCCGATACTGGATGCCTTTGCAGGCAAAATTCTTTATGCGGTACACGGCAACATGTGCAGCGCAAATGTCTACCGGAAGTATCCGAAAATGCAGACCTTTACCCTGAAGAACCACCAGGTTGGCCTCACCCACGGTGCGGGGCTGGGCCCGGATATTGAGCTGGCCATGTTCTCCCTCTTTCCCGAGGCGGACTGCATGATCTACGGTCATACCCATCGGCCGGTCATCCACAAGTACGGCGAAGTACTGGTCATCAACCCCGGCAGTTTCCAGGCCACGGGCCGTTATGGCGCGCCCGGCACCTACGCAATTCTTGAAATCGGCGAAACCTTGAACGCCTCCATTCACGAGGTTCCGCAGCTGCCATGAAAACACTGTGGACCCCCTGGCGCATGCAGCATGTCCTGGGCGAAGCCCCCAGACCAGAGGGCTGCGTATTTGAGCCGCCAGGCGATACACTCTTTGACAAAAAGGCGCTGCTGCTCCTGCGCGACCAGCTTTCCGTGGTGCTGCTCAACCGCTTTCCCTATGCCAATGGCCATCTCCTGGTGGCCCCGCGCCGTCATGTGGGTGATCTGACCGATCTCACCGAACCCGAGCAGTTCTGCCTGATGCAGCGGCTGTCACAGAGTTGTACCATTCTCAGAAAACATCTGCACCCGCAGGGGCTCAACATCGGGCTCAACCTAGGCACAGTGGCCGGCGCGGGTATTGCCGATCATCTCCACTTCCATATCGTGCCCCGCTGGGAAGGCGATCATAACTTCATTACCGTCTGCGCCGACATCCGCACCATACCCCAGCATATCGACGACACCTTTGACATGCTGCTTACCGATTTTCAGCGGCTCCCTGCATGCACCCCATGAGCGAGCCCAAAGTCACCCCCATGCTCCAGCAGTATCTGGAGACCAAGGAGCAGTATCCCGGCACTATTCTTTTCTACCGCATGGGCGATTTCTACGAGATGTTCTTCGAGGACGCGGAGATCGGTTCCAAGGTGCTGGGCATCACCCTGACCTCGCGCAGCAAAAACGACGCCAACAAAATCCCCATGTGCGGAGTGCCCTTTCACGCGGTGTCCAGTTATCTGAGCAAAATGGTCAAGGCCGGATACAGGGTGGCGATCTGCGAGCAAATGGAGGATCCCAAGGAGGCCAAGGGCATTGTCAAACGCGAGGTGATCCGCGTGGTCACGCCGGGCGTCACCACGGATGACCAATTGCTGGACGCCAGGGAAGACTGTTACGTCAGCGCTCTGGTATTGCAGAAAAAATCCGCCAAAGAGACGCTGGCGGGCCTTGCCTTTGTGGATGTGTCCACCGGCCGCTTCCAGCTCACGGAGGTCCATTTCCCGCCGGATGATGCGCCCACGCCGCTGATTGAGATGTTTACCCGGCTGCGTCCGGCGGAACTGCTGCTGCCGCAGGCGGATGTGGAGGAACTCAAAACCCTCACCGACCAGCTGACCATTGAGCTGGGACATCTGTGCATCACCGCGCGGCCTGATTTCCAGTTCGAAACCTCCACCGCCACCACTACTCTCACCGAACACTTCCACACCACCAATCTGGCAGGATTCGGCTGCGATCAGTACACGCTGGCCATTAACGCGGCCGGCGCGCTGCTGCAGTATCTTGTGGAGACGCAGAAATCCGACCTGGCGCATATCCGCCAGCTCTCACCGCTACACGACAGCGGTTACCTGATCATTGACGACTCCTCCCGGCGTAACCTGGAACTCACTGAAACCCTGGTGGGCAGCCAGCGGCAGGGATCGCTTCTGGCCGCCATGGATTTCACCGCCACGCCCATGGGCGCGCGCCTCCTGCGGCGCTGGCTGCTCTTTCCCCTGCAGGACGCTGTACAGATCCGGGCGCGTTTTGACTGCGTCGAGGAACTGATCGGCGCCACCGAAACCCGTAAACAGCTTCAGACACTCCTGGCTGATATCTATGACCTGGAGCGTCTGTGCAGCCGTCTGGTGCTGGGGCACGGCAACGCCCGCGATATGGTGGCCATCAAGACCTCGCTGGCGCAGCTGCCGCGGCTCTACGAGTTGCTTTCCAGGTGTGATGCGGCGCTGCTCAAAGAAATGACAGCCTCCTTTGACACCCTTTCCGATCTCCACGAACTCATCGAGAGCTCCATCCGCGAGGATGCCCCCATCAGCCTGCGTGAGGGCAATATCATCTGCGAAGGGTACAACGAGGAACTCGATCACCTCATACACCTCTTGCGCGATGGCAAGAAAATGATTTTGGACCTGGAAAATGGCGAACGCGAGCGCTCGGGCATCGCCAAACTCAAGGTGGGGTACAACAAGGTTTTTGGCTATTATTTCGAGGTCAGCCGCGCCCAGGCCGCCTCCATCCCCGACTATTTCATCCGCAAGCAGACCCTGGTCAACGCCGAACGGTTCATTACCCCGGAACTCAAGGAACTGGAGGATTCCATTGTCCACGCCCACGACCGTCGCCTTGAGCTGGAATACACTCTTTTTTCTGAAATTCGCGCCCAGTTGGTCAGTCAGGACCAGCGGCTCTTGCGCACCGCCGAAGTGATCGCCCGCATCGATGTGCTCACCGGATTTGCCGAGCTGGCCGCCCGCTACCACTACTGCCGGCCATCACTCAACGACGATCATACCCTGACTATTGTCGAGGGGCGGCATCCGGTGATCGAGCGCGCCCTGCCACCGGGCCGCTTCGTGCCCAATGATGTGCATCTGGACCAGGAAACCCAGGAGGTACTCATCATCACCGGCCCAAACATGGCCGGCAAATCCACGGTGCTGCGCCAGACCGCGCTCATCGTGCTCATGGCACATATCGGCTCGTTTGTGCCCGCAGAGAGCGCTGATCTCTGCCTGGTGGACCGCATTTTTACCCGCGTCGGGGCCATGGATGATCTCCGCCGGGGCCAGTCCACCTTCATGGTGGAGATGAACGAGACCGCCAACATTCTCAATAACGCCACCACCGACAGTCTGGTGATCCTCGATGAAATCGGCCGGGGCACCTCGACCTACGATGGGCTGGCCATTGCCTGGGCCGTGGCCGAGGAATTGGCGCACAAAGACGGCCGTGGTGTCAAGACGCTCTTTGCCACCCACTATCACGAGCTTACTGATCTTGCCGCCACCAGCAGACAGATCCAGAACTATTCCATTGCGGTGAAAGAATGGAACGACTCCATCATCTTCCTGCATAAACTGGTCGCAGGCGCCACCAACCGCAGTTACGGTATTCAGGTCGCCTCCCTGGCTGGAGTGCCGCACCAGGTGATCGAGCGCGCCTATGAAATTCTGAAAAATATCGAACTGGGCGAGTTCACGGCCCAGGGACAGCCAAAATTCGCCCCGAAAAAATCAACAGCCGCGCATACCCCGCAGCAGCTGGGGCTGTTCACGCCTCCGCCAAACCCGGTCATCGATTTTTTACAACAGCTCAACCCAGACGATATGACCCCGAAGCAGGCCATGGAGACTTTGTATCAGGCGCTGGCATTGCTTAAACAACCCCGGAGGGGATAGTCCTTGCACAACGCATGAGCGCGCAGGGACAGGCTGTAATGACATATTTGTTTTCATTCCTGGCCGCTGATGCTGTATGTTAAGATATTTTAAATAATTTTAACCTGTAACACCCCTTACCGCACCCGATTTGACTCATTTTTGCCGCATGGAAGAAGCATACCTGAAAGCCCTGTTGCTGCGTTTTGTTGGCTCCCTGCTGGTGTTTGCCCTTTTGGGTGCCGTGTTGTCACCGCCAGCCGTTCTGGCGTGGAAGCAGAGCTCCACATCGGGCATCAAGGAAAAGACGCCGCGGCTCAATCCAGAAGAGCGCTATACAGTAAACAAAACCAAGCTCGCACAGCTCCTGGCAAATGATGGACCTCAACAGAACCGCAGTGCCTGGCTGCCCATAGTCGATGCGTTCCACGAAATCGCTGTCCAGCAGAACCCCTCTGAACTGGCGATGAAAAGTCTCTACATGCAGGCGCAGACCTGTCAGGCCATGTATGTACGATTTCATCAACAAGAGGACGTCGAAAGCGCGCGCAAGAATTATCTGCTGCTGGCGGACCGTTATGCCAACGGATTTCTAGCCGATGATGCTCTCTACAAGGCGGCCCTGCTTACTTCCGATGTAAAGGACCAGCGCCCAACCGCGCAGCAGCTGTATCAGCAGATCCTCCGCAGCTATCCGCACAGCGACCATGCCCCCAAGGCACAGGAACAACTGCAGCAACCAGCAGTACCATCGCCATCCTCTTCAAGGGACAGTGCCGCCGTGGCACCATCAGCGTCATCAGTCAGCACTGCGGCGTCTCCAGCCAAAGTACAAAGCGCGATGCATGCAACAGCGCCGGCTCAACCACAACAGGGCCCAGCACGCATAGAACCCCTGCTGTTCTGGCTTGCCCCCAACTATGCCCGCATTGTGGTTCAAGCCAGCAATCAGATTCCCTTTCACATACGCAGGGAAGGCAGCCACCTGTTCATTGATTTTAAGGGCGCCACACTGACCACACAACCACAGATAGACCAGCAACTGCAACATTCGGTGCTCCGCGAGTACAAGTTGAATCAACCGGTCTTTGGTCAGGTACGTGCGGATCTGGACGTTGCACCATCCTTCACTTACAAAACATTTACGCTTACGGACCCATTCCGCGTGGTCGTGGATATTGCGGTATCGCCTGAACTAACACAGTCTTCCCAACCAGCCCTTGCAACGCAGCCGCTTCAGCCTGCATCTGCCAGGGAAGTGCCCT
>DAIODL010000085.1:0-8182 GCA_036746815.1 Desulfobulbus sp. | reverse complement strand
AGTTCCCGTGAACTCAAGGTCAGCACCTATGGTGTCGCATTGGCCACGAACACTCCCAAAATCTCTGTCCCTGTGGGTGACCACACCGTCACCATCATGCCTTCCTGCCGTCTTGATTATGGGAATACGCATACGAAATTTGGTGGCTGTACACTGGTGGATTTTAAAATTATTTATAATGAGCAAATTAACAATAGTGGCATCTGGCATGGCAAATTCTTCGTCACCTGGGAAGACAGTGAGATGGGGGGCGACTACGACCAGGATATGACGGGTGTCATTTCCTACATAACGAGTGGTAATCAGGTCAAAATAACCACCCAAGTGGTTTCCATGTCAACTGACCAGCCCATGGGATTTGGCTATACTTTAAGCGGTACCAATAAAGATGGAGCCCACTTTTTTTCAGGAATCGGTACGGATAGCCTGGGGGGATTCTCTTTTACCAATGCGCAGGGAGAAACGGAGTGCAGCAACTGCCGGGAAACTGACGCGGCAGCAGGACCATCTTCCCCCTATGTCGGTGCAGAGACTCCCACTGAGCCGCTCAGTGATCCTCTCTGGTATGCTGCCAAGTGGGGCGGATTTACTGACAAAAACGACAGTAACACACCTGACCTGGATAGTGAGTGGGACACGACCATCAATAGTACTGGAGATGCAGGCAGCGATGGATTGCCCGACAACTTCTTCTACGCCGCCAACCCACTGCAGTTGGCAAACCAGTTAAATCAGGTTTTTCTGTCTATCTTAAAACGTGTTTCCTCGGGTACAGCAGCGGCTGTTGTTTCCAACAACGTCAGCGGTTCCGGTGCGCTGTATCAGGCCTATTATGAGCCGGATCGCCAGGATTCCAATTATAATGATGTCAGATGGATTGGCACGCTCCAGGCAATGTGGGTGGATAATTATGGCTATACCCGTGAAGATACAAAGGGTGATGGTGTTCTGGACGACTACCAGACTGATCCTGTTATAACCTTCAATTTTAATGAAACCACCAACAAAACCGAGCTCAGACGTTATACCAGCGTCACTGCAGACACATATTCGTCACAGTATATGAAGGGCACGGTCACTGCCATTAACAGTGATGGTACAATTAATATATCGGTCACGAAAATGAACGGTACGGCAGGTAATTCCTACTCAACATGGACCGTGACTGATCTGGGGACCGACATGACAGGAACCAGTTCCTCCACCGTGCTCATGCAGACCTCAGGCACTGTTATTAATAATATTAACGTTTCCCCGACAGCATCCAACTGGATTGCTGTTAACGATATTATAGAACTTTCCCATGACGTCTATACAATAGACAGTCTGGAAAATGTCAAAACCCTGTGGAATGCCCGCAAACAACTCAGCAGCATCTCCGGTGACATTACTGCACAACGAGACTATACAAACAAGGATGAATTAGCCAATACCAAGCGGTATATCTGCACCTGGATTGATAAAAACAACAACGGTCTGGTGGATGACGGGGAGCGTGTCAATTTTGATGATACTCTGGCCACTACGGCTGATCCTCATTATTTTAATGTCACCACTACTGCTGAGGCTAAAAACATTATTGAATATATCCGGGGAAAGGAAATCACTGGTTTCCGTAATCGCACCATTGACTATAATGGTGATGGAAATACACAGGTCATGCGGCTTGGCGATATCATCAATTCCACACCAACGGTGGTGGGAGCTCCTCAGGAACGATTCGACCTCCTTTACCGTGACACTGGCTATTCCGCCTTTTGGAAAATGTACAAAAAACGCCGTCAGGTAATTTATGTGGGCGGTAACGATGGCCTACTGCACGCCTTCAATGGAGGGTTTTACTCTACTTCGAATAATGAGCCGGTCTTCTCGACCGCCGGTACAGACTATGCAAGTAATGCGGCAATCGAACATCCCCTGGGTTCGGAACTCTGGGCGTATGCGCCCATGAATCTCCTGCCTCATCTTAAATGGCTGACGCAGTCAAATTATCAACACGTCTATTATGTGGATGGTAAACCCAAGGTTTTTGACGCTAAAATTTTTAAAGATGATGCCACTGATCCTGACCATCCCGGAGGATGGGGCACGCTTCTGGTCGTGGGTATGCGGCTGGGTGGTGGCGCAATGACCGAACCAATTACCTATGGTACATCCACCACCAGCACATCCACCACGTTTCATTCTGCCTATATTCTCATGGATATCACCAATCCTGAAGCCGAGCCCAAAGTGCTGGCGGAAATCCCAATGCCTGACAACACCTTCAGTACGGTGTACCCTGCGATATTTACAATGAATAATAAGGGGACGGAAAACAAATGGTACATGGCCTTTGGATCTGGTCCCGACAATCTGGGTACTGTAAGCAACTCGGGGATCGCCAAACTCTATATTGTGGATCTGCAGAAATTGACGACCGGCACCAATGCCATCACCCCCTCTTCCGTACCCAGCGGTTGCTCGGCAGTAGCTCTAGGCTCTGCAGAAAATTCCTACCTAATGGAATGCGCCATTCAGAAGGAGGATATTTGCGCGGCTAACCCTGACGCGGTGGGATGTAAGGCCATGCTTGGCGATATTGTCTCCGTGGACTGGGATCTCAATTACCACGCTGACACGCTGTACTTTGGCACTGCTGGTGATTCCGGGTCTAACAAGGGTAGCCTCATGCGTATGAAACTTGGCGATGAGGAGAATGAGGACAATATTGCGGAAGCGCATATGCCGAATAACTGGAGTGCGCCCACAACCGTCATCAACACAGACCAGCCTGTCCTGGCGGCGCCTACGCCTGGCGAGGATACCACCGGACAGAAATGGGTGTATTTTGGCACGGGGCGTTTCTTTGTTGCCGCTGACCAGACCAACATGGTGACGCAGTCCTTCTATGGAATAAAAGAGAATGATACAGAGGTTACCAAAAGCTCTCTGCTGGACGTCAGTGATGCCTCTGTCAAAACAGACGGCACCGTCTCTGGTGTCACAGGGTACACTACGTTTACCGTTCTCCAGAATTACATGCTGTCTTCAAAGTCTTACGGCTGGTTTATAGACCTGCCACCCATTACCGGCACAGCAGACGAGGTACCGGCCACACGTTCGCTCTCCTCCATGGCGTTGACGGGTGGGATGCTGTATGCGACCGCTTATCAACCAAGCAATGACCCCTGCACAGGCGATGGATTGAGTGACTTATATAGCCTGTATTACATCACGGGAACTGCAGATCCAACCGTGTCCAGTCTGGGAGTAACCATTAACAGCGATGGCTCAAAAACCGTGAACACCTCGCTCCTCCTGGGGCATGGCTTTGCGGCAACACCTTCCGTGCATAGCGGCGACGGCACAGATGGCAATGAGGTTACTGTTTTTACACAGCTTTCTACGGGAGCTGTCATCAGGACCGAATCCAAGACAGTGAACAGCGTGCGTAGTGGCCTGCAATCCTGGAAGGAAAAATAACACGTCCCTGCGGTGATAGAAACGAGGCTGGCTCCAGCACATGGGGGAGGCCTCGTTTATTAAAAAAGAAGATTTATTTCAGGAAGATATTAGCGCATAACTTGAGACTCTTCTATCACCCGTCAACTCCCTGGTGCTTATGAAAAAGACAACAGGCTTCGCCTTGATTGAATTATTGATCATTCTTGCGATCACAGGCATTTTGTGTGCTACCGGCTTCTGGTCCCTCAAGATGATTACATCCCAATACCAGTTGCGGTCGGCTGCCAGGGAATTACTGATCAGCATGAAAAAAGCAAAGGTGATGGCTATTCATGGATATCGGCCCGTCATCATCCAGCTCGCAGCGAATACGTATACGTGGTGCCGGGACGAAAACAGCAATAATGTCTGCGAGACTGAAGAATCTCCGCACAGCGTTACACTGCATAAGAATGTGCAGTTACAAAAAATCACATTCAGAGATGGAAAGACGGGTTACACTCAATCAGGGCGAGTGTGGCACAATCGCTTCGGCAGCGTTGAGATAGTGCATCTGTATGATGCCGGAACCTATAAGCTGACCATGGCAAGCCGCGGGACGCTCCGGCTTACGGAGAACACAGATGATTATTTATAATGCCGGTACTACCGAACAAAACGTCTTTCAGGATATTCACCTTCCGGGTCAATACCAAGGACAAAAAATGCACAGCCCAGGCAAACAGGACATAACCCGCAACACCGGATATATTCACAATCCAGATGGTTTTACTCTGGTTGAGTTGCTTGTCGCCATGGCCATCGGGCTTATTGTACTGGCTGCGGTCGTCACCTCCTTCATCAGTCAGAATACCGCCAACATTGCTCAGGAATCGGTCGTAGAAACACAGCAGAATGCGCGTGCCATTATGGACACTTTGACCAGGGACATACGCAGCATTGGCTATAATCCAACGAACAAGTTAGTTGTGGGGCTCACCACCACCGGCATTACCGGCGGTATCGCATCCACGCTGACATTCACCCGCGACGATGGAGACGGCGCGCTGGAAACCGTCGAATATTCCCTTTATGATGCCTACGCCAACTCCTCTCCACCAGCAAATGATGGCAAAGTAGATGATCTGGCCTGTCAAACTTGGGATGATGGAGGGAATACCGCCGGCCAACAGCCCGTGGCTGAAAACATCAACCACCTGGAATTCCGCTATCTCGACAGTAACGGTGATCCCACCTCAGATGTTTCCAAGGTACGGTCGATCCAGGTCTCGTTCATGGTGGAATCCGCCAAACCTGACCTCAAGTCTCCCCCACCCTCCCAGACATACACAACTCCGGCAGGCACTGTCTGGACATCGGATTCCGGCTATCGCAGTTTCTTTATGACCACCACCATCAACTGCAGAAATCTGGGATTATAAATTCTTCTTTTTTGTGTGTGGACATTGCAGCGATCTGAGGCCCCAACAAACCCTCAGATCGCATACTCCTTTAACTTGCTGAGTAATGCCGGATAGCTGATTTCCAGCAGCTGTGCAGCCCGGCTTTTGTTGCCACAGGTCACATCCATGGCACGGCTGATCAACCGTTTTTCCATGATCACCTTCGCCTCTTTCAGCGAATACGTGCCAATAAGACCATCGGTCATCTTCTCCGTGTTCCTGGTGGTGAGCTGTTCCGGTAACTGTTCAGGTGTAATGACACTTTTTTCAGAAAGGATAAGCGCCCGCTCCAGAACATTTTCCAGTTCACGCACATTGCCCGGCCAGTCATAACGAAGCAGGATATTCATGGCATCAGGTGCAATTCCCGGCATATCCAGCCCCAGACGGATGCCCAGTTTCTCCAGTAACACATGGCACAACAAGGGAATATCGTCACGATGCTGACGCAGCGGCGGCAGCCGGATATTGATGACATTCAACCGGAAAAGCAGATCTTCCCGAAAATGTCCCTCAGAAACCATCTTTTCCAGGTTTCTGTTCGTCGCCGCCAGGACGCGCACCTGCACCTCCCGGTCCATCGTCGCACCGAGCCGGCGAACCCTTCTTTCCTCCAATATCCTCAGCAATTTAACCTGCAGGGGCATCGGCAATTCGCCGATTTCATCCAGAAACAGGGTTCCCCTGTGCGCAGTTTCAAAAAGTCCCGGTTTATCGCGGTCCGCCCCGGTAAAAGCCCCCCGGTTATAGCCGAAAAACTCGCTCTCCAGCAGCTGCTCGGGAATACTGCCGCAATTGATGGCCACAAAAGGTGCGGATTGTTCTTGCCCGGCCTTATGCAGGCCACGGGCCATCAGTTCCTTGCCGGTTCCCGATTCACCGGTGATCAGCACCGTGGTGCCATGCGGGGCCACCTTCTGCGCCAGTTGAAACACCTCCTGCATAATGGGGCTCTTCCCCACCAAACCGCCAAAGGACTGCAACCCGTCAATGGTGTCCAGATGTGCCCGCAGCTGCTGGTTTTCCTTCCGCAGCCGCTCCCGCTCCTCAGCCTTGCGCAGCACCAGTAAAATTTCATTGAGTTTGAAGGGCTTGGAAATGTAATCATAAGCCCCCATTTTTACTGTTTCAATCGCCTGGTCCACCGTACCGTAGGCAGACATCATGATAATGGTGGAGGTGATCTGCCGGGTCCGGGCCTGCTCAAGGAAACCCAGGCCATCCATATTCGGCATTTTCAAATCACAGAGGATGAACATATATTGATGCTGTCCACACAGCTCGAGCCCCTCCTGCCCATCACCTGCGACATCAACATGAAACCCCTGCTTGCTCAGCAAGGCCTCCAGCATATGCCGCATATTGGCTTCATCATCAATGATAAGAATGTTCTTATCCATTCGTTGTCCCATCTGTTTGCGAAGATATTTGTCCGTCAGCCTGGGTCAGCGGCAAAATGATCCGAACTGTTGTACCCTCATTTTCAATGCTGTGCAGTTCCATGGTCCCACCCATGGATTCTATCAGGGCAAGCGAGACTGAAAGTCCCAGCCCTGTCCCCCGCCCCGGCTCTTTCGTGGTGAAAAACGGTTCAAACACCGAATCAAGCAATGCGGCCGGAATACCGGTACCGTTGTCTTCAATAGCAATTTCCATTCTGGCGGGAACGTCGGGGGCCGTTTCCAGCCTTCTGGTGGTCACGAGAATGCGTCCACCGCTGGCCCCATGCCGAGCCTGAACCGCGTCCGCCGCGTTCAGCAGACAATTCACAATCACCTGCCGCAACGCACTGAGTTCAGCACACAAAACAAGTGTACCATCGTCAAAATGCCGTTCCAGCCGTACAGCACGAAAAACCGGCTGTACCTGCAAACCATCCAGCACGTCGGTCAGCAGCTCGTTCGCATCAATACAGGCCGTGTCACTACTGCCGCCACGCGCATGCCCCAGCAGACGGCGAATCAATTTATCCACCCGCTCCAGCTCAGCCAAGGCCTTGTCCGCATAATCCGCCCGCTCATCCGCAGTACAATCCTGCATACCCATCAACTGTACATAGCCCTGCACTACCCCCAGCGGGTTCCCAATTTCGTGCGCCAGTCCGGCAGCCAGGCGCCCCGCAGTAGCCAGTTTTTCCGTGCGGATCATCTCCTTCTGGTTTTTTTCCAGAAGCGCGTTTTTCTCCACCAGTTCCTCCACCGTGGCGCGCAGCCTGGTTTTGTCCGCCTCGATCCGCCGCACCATGGCCTGAATGGAAGAAGCCAGCCGCCCCAGCTCATCAGTCACCCCCTCATCATCGGCGAACAGCTCCATACCATTACCGTGATAGGTCTCAGCCGCATGCACCATGCGGTCAACAGGTAAAACATAGCGCTTCAGCAGGCGAAAAAACATAAACGCCGTCACTACCAGCGTATTGATCACCAGGTAGATGGCAATGATTTTTTCCTTTCCCCACAGGGAGTAGAGAACGCGGCCAAGCGGTATGCCAACACCACCTATAACCTGTGCATTGGCGGGTGATGGATGGGTCACATAAAGATAATGGGACGAGGCCAGGTCAAAAAGTGAGATGGTACGGGGCGACACCTGCGCTGCACCCGTCTGCAGCGTCATGCTCAGAATCGGCTGCATTTCCAGACGGCAGGACTCCCGCGACAGGCCGCCATCATAATGCCGGCCTTTCCAGTACACACAGGATTCAGGCGTGGCGTCGAGGATGGCCCGCAGTGACCGTGGCACCGTTTCCGCGCCCTGATCAGCCATCCGCAGCAGATGGGTCAGGTGTTCGCTCTCACGGTGCAGCAGATCCCCCGCCCAAAACGGCAGCAAAACCGCATTGGTGAGCACCGTGCTGATGCCGGTCAGCAACAGCAGGGAAAGTCCAAGAGTTAATTTGATACGTTTCACCGGTCATCTCGCATAAAGATTCCCTGGATCACACTGGATGATGCCAGCAATTCCTCTCACTTATGGGCACCTTGAATTATTAGACTTTTTGCTCAGGCCCAAGGCATGCAAAAAAAATACCGCAGGCATACGTATAATATTCGAAGGATATTTTTTTTGAGCATAACGCAGAGACTGGGCAAAAAAGCAATCATTCAAGATAGCCTTATATCATGCTCAGGGCAACGATACCAGTGAAAGCGCAGCCCGGACAACCTCCTGCGGAGTGATCTCCCGCAGGCACCGCACCCCACGGGGGCAGGGACTGGTGGTACCAAAACGGGTGCAGTGCGAGCAGAACAGTTGTTTGTTGAGCACGATGTCTCGTGGTCCACGTGGCCCCC
>DAIODL010000084.1:0-8218 GCA_036746815.1 Desulfobulbus sp. | reverse complement strand
CGACCAGACCGCCCGGGCCGGTGTAACTCAGAATGGCGGGGATGAGGCTTGTGGGGATTAGCGGTGGATGCCCCTTTGCGCCCGCGTGCACCGGATGCACCAGGGTGGTGCCGTCAAAGGCGGCCAACAGGCGGCGCAGGGTGTCCGGACGTACGCCCGCGATATCCACGGGCAGCAGAAAAAAACCATCCACCTGCTGTATCAGCGGCAGAGGAGTCTGGATGGAGGTGAACATACCCTGGTCGTACTGCGGGTTGAACACGGGTAGGGCCCCTTTTTTTTCCGCTTCCGCAGCGACCTCGCGGTGGCGGTGCCCGCAGACGACCAGAATCTGTTCAACAGGTGCTTTCTTAAAAAGATGGATGCAGTGCGCCAGCAGACTGCGTCCCTGAATGGGCATGAGCGGCTTGAAGCCATCCTCCATGCGCGAGGAATAGCCAGCCGCCAGAATGATGGCTGCGCAGCGTGGGGCCATATCAGCCGCGCTTGGCGGCGCGGGCCTGCACCAGCTGGGCGACAATGGCGAGACCGATTTCCTGGGGGGTGTCGGAACCAATGGCCAGACCAATGGGACTGACCACCCGCTGCAGGTCCCTCTGGGTGAAACCCATCTGCAGTAACGAGTCGTACACCGCCTGCCGTTTCTTGCTGCTGCCGATCATGCCGATGTAGCCCGCGCCGGTGCGCAGTGCCTGGGCCAGCACATCCCGGTCATACTGATGGCCGCGGGTAACGATGACCACATAATCATCGGCCCCCAGTTCCGGGAAGCAGTGGGCAAATTCCGGGATGATCTGCACGGCCTTGGCCTGGGGAAAGCGTTCGCTGCTGGCAAAAGCGCTGCGGTCATCCATGACCACCATCTCAAACCCCACATAATGCGCCAGCTCCGCCGTAGCCAGGCCCACATGACCGGCGCCGGTAATATACACAGTACCGGGATGCACCAGGGATTCTACAAAGGCGGTGGACGCGCCATCCTTGATGAGCATGGGCACCCGTTTCCTGTGCGCGGCCGCCTTGGCCATGATTCCGGTGGGAATGGTGCTGCTTGCCTGTCCCACCATACCCAGCTGCGGCGGTTTGCCGTCAACCGGGAGCAGGGTAACCAGGATCGGGGTCTGGCCTGCGGCATACGCCTTACGGGCGGTGATGAAGAAATTCAGGTCCGCCGGGGTGAGCCGGTTTAAGAGAATCTGCACGGCGCCGCCGCAGATCATGCCGCTGTCCGCGGCCTCCTGGGCGGTGAGGTCAAAACGCATCTCCTGATACTGGTTGCCGTTCTCCAGCATTTTTTTGGACTCCGCCTGACAGGCGCCCTCGACCACGCCACCGCCCACCGTGCCCGCGAGCGTGCCGTCGGCCAGGGTGAGCATACGCGCGCCGGAGGTGCGGGGCGCGGAACCGGCGCTGGCCACCACGGTGCCTAAAATAGCGGGATGGCCCTGCTGCAGGGTATCAATAAGGGTGTTCAGTAGCGATTGCATGACAGACTCCTTTTTGGCGCTGATCGACTATGGTGTGCTTCACCGTATGGGAGGGCGGAAAGTGGTCCACCCCCTGTATCCGGCCCAGTTGCAGCGTGTGTGTCGTGAGATGCGCGGCCACGGCCGGAATCCCGGCCAGGGCGGCGGTGATGTCTTTTTCCAGACTGTCCCTGCTGGTTGTGCTGCGCGTCAGCACCTCCAGATCCAGACGATCCGGCATATCGGGGCCTTCCTGGCTGAGCTGGGCCCGGTAGTCAAGAAGACCGGGCACCGTATAAAGGGCGTCGCTCAGCTCTTGGCTTGTTAAACAGCCTCCCGCATGCAGCGGATAGCTCGTCAGCCGTCCGCAGATGGCATGGAGCCGCGCGGTCTTGCCGCCGCAGGTGCAAGGGGTATGGTCAAGCGTTGCCCGGTCGCCGGTGCGGTAGCGGATCAGCGGCATGGCCACCCGGTTCAGGGTGGTGAACACAATCTCGCCGGGCTGGCCGTCCGGGCAGGGCATGGCGGTCTGCGGATCAATGATCTCCACCAGAAGCGCGGACTCCCAGATATGGCAGCCATCGTGCCGGCCGCATTCCACCGCTCCCCCCAGCCCGGACTCGGTGCTGCCGTAATGGAGGAATCTGGTGCAGCCGCAGGCGGCTTCAATGCGCTGCCGCAACGCAGGCGGTGCATAGTCCGCGCACAGGAGCATGGTGTGAAGGTGACCTGCGGGTGCGGCTTCGGCAAAGGCCAGCAGATGCTGAGGCAACCCCACCACAGAGGTTATGTGCTGCTCAAGGACCAGGGGCGTGACCGCGTCATCCTGCGGCGGCGGCCAGCAGCCCTGTGCCCGGATACCGGCGCTCTGCAGGGCTTCCAGGAGAATGGCACCGGTGCTGGCCGGGATATGCGCGGGCAGCAGCACCAGCACCCGGTCTTCGGGGGTGATGAGACTCTGCATGCCGTGCAGAAAAAAATCCGTGGTAACTGCCACATCTTCAGCACCAAAGGAGAGACGCTTGGCAGGTCCGGTGGTGCCGCTGGTGTGCAGGGTCATTACCCTGTGCACCCGGCTTTGCGAAACCGCCAGCAGATCCGCTTCCAGCAGATCGCGCGTAGTGAGCAGCGGCAGAGTGGCCAGATCTGACCGGGTCTGCAGCCGATCCGGATCCAGCCCCTGTAACCGCTTTCGGTAGTAGGGGCTGTGCGCCTGTGCATGGGCCACGGTGGCGCGCAGGGTAGCCATCTGCGCTGCTTCCAGTGCGGCCCGGTCTGGAAGTTGCCCCGCGTTCGTGAGCGGCAGCCGGAAATGCCGGGCCACCAGTGCGTCTACGGTGGTATGCATTGGCGCGCCCATGGTTATTGTTCCACACCGCGGTGCAGCGAGTGGCCGTCCCGCGAGGTCAGATTGAAGCTGCAGAACGGGATCAGGCGTCCGTCGGGCTGGGCCACATGTATGCAGCAGCCCTGCAGCCGTTCCAGCATCAGGGTCCAGCAGTCCTGAAAAGCCATGCCGGAGAGGGCAAAGGTGTGGGTGCGGGCCCGCTGCAGAAAGCGGGTGAAGGCATCCTCCGGGCCCTGCCCCTGGGAATTCTCTGCCTGCACCCCGCCCCACTGGCGGGCGGTGACTTCAATGGCGCGCAGGGCGCCCTCTTCCGCGGGTTTGGGGGTGCAGTCGCAGGTGCAGCTACCCAGCCGCTGCAGGGTGCCGTCCTCCTGCACCAGGTATTTGGCGGAAAAGGAGCAGAGCGCGTGTTCGCAGCCGGGCGGGGTGAAATCGCTGATGTTGACCAGGCCGCCGCTCTGCGTGGCCAGCCCGCTCATGACCTCGGGCAGGGTGACATGGGTAGGCTGAAATGTTTCCGGGTAGCGGCCGAAATAGCTGATAGGCTGGAAATGCACGCCGCGCACCTGGGGCAGCCGTTCCAGGCCAAAACGGACGATATCCCACAACTGACCGGTGTTGAGTCCGGGCACCACCGTGGGCACGAGCACGGCGCCCAGACCCGCGGCCGCAATATTCTCGATGGCCTGGCATTTGAGTGCAAACAGATCGCGGCCGCGCAGGGTGCGGTACACCTGGTCGGTGACGCCGTCAAACTGCAGAAAAACAGAGGAAAGCCCGGCATCCGCGAGAAGCTTGGCAAAATCAGGTTCCTCGGCCAGGCGGATGCCGTTGCTGTTCAACTGCACAAAGGTAAAGCCCGCAGTCCTGGCCAGGGCCACCAGCTCCGGCAGATCATCGCGCACCGTGGGTTCGCCTCCGGAGAGCTGCAGGTTGCAGCCCCCGGTTTGCTGTATGATATTTGCGAACATCTGCCGGATCACCTGGGTATCCAGATCCGTGCCCTTGCCGCTTTCCGCAAAGCAGACCGGGCAGCCCAGGTTGCAGCGCGAGGTCACCTCCACCAGGGCAGTGCAGGTGCGCTGTTCGTGCTGGGCGCAGAGTCCGCAGTCGTACGGGCAGCCATCCTTGACCGCTTCCCGCAGGCCGCCGTGAAAGGGAATCTTGGGCCGGTACCAGGCGGTGAATTCGGGCTCCCCCCGCCAGATTTCAACGCTGAAGTTCCCGTGCTGCGGACAGTGCTTGTCCATGAGAATACGGTCGCCCTCGCGTCGCAGCTGACCGTCGATGCGCTGCAGGCACATCGGGCAGACAGACTGCACCGCATGCAGGGAGGGGCTCTGTTCAGGTATCGCCAGCGGTGAGGTCAAAGCCGTTCTCCATCAAAAGAGTCAGCGCTTTTTCAAAACAGGCGCCAATCAGTTTGCCGCAGACCGCCGGATGCACCTGGCCGTCGGGTACGATATCGCTGCAGGCAATGCCCCTCGTATTCGGCATTTCCTGACCGCAGAATGCGCTGAACCACTCGTGCAGGGAAGAAAGCATAAGTTCGAGCCGTTCGTTTTCATCTTCATCATCACTGCCCTTGCCCGCATACAGGCCAAGCATACAGGCTGCCCCGGTCAGGGCTCCGCAGGGCCCCTTGGTGTCGGGAAAGCCGTGGCAGAGTCCGGCCATGGTCCGGATCAGCGCCTTGTTTTCACTGCCCTGCATCGCAAGCGCCAACTGCAGCACGATCTGGGTGCAGCAAAATCCCTGACCAGCCAGCCGCGCAATGTCAATGTCGTAGTCGCTCATGCCTTATCGTGCTCCAATGAGGAGAAAAAGACCGGGTTTGCTCGCAGACGCTGCCGCACAAACTGCCGTCGCGTCCTGGTCATTGCCCATAACCACCTGCCAGAACGCATGCAGGGAACCATGGGCAAACACGAATTCCGCGGCGGTCTGGCGGAGCAGGTGACTGACATCCTCCAGACATTTCTGGCGGAAGCCGGCGGCCAGCACCATACGCTGCACTGCGTCCAGGGTGTCTGCCTGAAAAAAACAGGACTGTTTGGGCCATGCCTGTCCGGCATCGCAACGGCGGTGCACGAAAATATCGCTGAGCACCAGATGTCCGCCGGGCCGCAGCACCCGGAAAAATTCCGCCAACGCTGGTTCCTTGTGCGCCAGATTCCAGGCGCATTCGCAGAAAAGAACGTCCACGCTTCCGCTCTGCACCGGAAGACTGGCCATGTCGGCACAGCTCACGGCAAAGCCCTGGAGTCTCGCCTCCGCCGCCAGCCGCTCGTTTCGTTCCATGCCCAGCAGATGGGAATATCCCTGCTGCCGCAGCACCTTGAGCCCGCCGCCATTGCCGCAGCCCACATCAAGCAGGTACTGATCGCGCTGTGGTTGCAGCCGGTTCAGGGCCATCAGGGTCAGCTGGTCGCCGCCGGGACGCAGTCCGCAGCTCAGCCCCTGGCGCACGGTGGTGTTCAGATAGAGCGGCTGCATGGATTCAGGGCCGGAGGATTTATTTGTCTTCCAGAAGTTTTTCCACTTCCAGCATGCGGCCCACAGCCAGATCCTCGGAAATGAGCACGGCGCCGCACTTGGGGCAGACCGGCAGTTCCACGTGAAACGCGCTGCCCAGGTAGTCCAGTTCCACCTTGCCTGGCTGCAGCGGCGCATTGCACCGCTCGCAGTACCAGTCCATGTCATCGGGGAGAAAACTTAAGTCCATAAGGGCTCCTTCAGCGGCGGATCTGCATGCGATGACTCCAGCAGCGGTTGATGACATAGAACTCGCCCCGCTGGGAGTATTCAACCCAGAAGCTCACTTCACCCAGCACGGCCATGGCCAGATGATGCCTTTTTTTCCCATGTGCCAGGAGCAGGCCCTGGCCCTGGGCCACCGCATACAGCACCTGCTTGATGTCATCCACCAGAATGCGTCGCTCTTCCATGGCACGGGCCACATACTCTGGTATCTTGAGACAGTATCTCTGCCAGGGTTGGGGTACCGGGCTGGAGGCATCCGTATAGCGGGCCAGTACTTCGGCGACCAGCTGCCGCCGGAGGCAGCGCCGGGCGGACAGCGATTGCGGCGCTTCCACGGCCGGGTGGCTGAGATCGGGAAAAATCAGATCGAGGATGTGGGAAACCGGGTGGCCGGTTTTTGCCAGCTGGTCGCGGCACATGGCGCAGTAGGTCAGGATCTCAGCTTCCGTCTGCTTGACCCGGTCCTCGGTCACCTTGCGGCTGAGCACGGGATTCGCGTTGTCCATGAGGCCGCCGAAGCCGCAGCACTCGGTGAGCGTTTCCGACATGGTCAGCGGTTCCACCGTGTGCCCGAGCCGCGTAAGAAGAGTGCGGACCGCTGCTCGTGTTTCCTCGTCATTCCGGCTGGTACATGGATCGGAGATGGCCACGGTTTTGAGGGGAATCGTGGTGCCATCGCCTGGGCACAAATTCCAGAATGACGGTGGCGTTTCGGCAAGCAGCGTCCACACGGACTGTACCGGTATTTCCGGCAAGGCTTCCCTGAACCCCTGCAGACAGGTGGAACAGGCGGTGATGATCTGCGGACGCCCCATGCTGATCCACTGCTTACGCATAGTGTGGACGATGGCAGCGTAGGCATCTTCCTGGCCTGCCCATTTGTCGGGGGCGCCGCAGCAGTCCAGCCAGATGCCGGTCTGCGAGTCCTGTGTCAGCAGCATGTCATAGAGGGCCAGGGTCTGCTCCGGGCGGATACCGGCGAGCTGGCAGCCCGGATAAAAAATACGGGTGCTGTGCACTTCCTCCGGGGCGTGGCGGAGCAGCGAACCCTCGTGGGCCGAACGCATCTCCTCAAGGGCAAACCAGTGGGCCGATGACGGCATGCGCTCTTCGGCCACCATCACGCGGCGTTCACCCAGGCAGATGTCGGCCATGGAAAATCCTGTGGGGCAGAGTTTTTCACATTGGCGGCACAGTGAACAGGAGTTGATCAGGGTATTGGCCTGATGCACTCCGCGCACGATGGCAGAGTTATTGTAAATATTTCGGATATATGTCCTGGGGTAGCTGCCGAATTCACGCAGGTAAGTGCAGTGATGCACACATTCCAGGCACTGGCAGTCAATGCAGCGGCCGGCCTCTTCCCTGGCCTTGTCCAGGCTGAAGCAGCCGTTCGCCGCGTCCGGGAGCAGGCGGGCAACAGGGGTGACGGCGCTGGTATTGGTATACAGGTTGGTCTGACCGTGCTGAAACCACTTACGGTCCGCCGTGAGTGAGGCGCTCTGCAGAAACCGGTCCATGGAGACGGCAGCCTGCCGTCCCTGGAAGACATCGGTAATCAGGGAATGTTTGCCCGTTTCCAGGTGACTGATCCCGCCGGCGAACCATTTTTCAGAGGTCAGCGCAAAGGTCCGGAGATCCAGGTGTGAGGTCAGCTCTGCCGGCGAGGCAGCCTCAGCGGGCACAAACGGGTTGAGCATATCCAGAGCTGTTATGCCGTCGTAGCCGATAAATAGGGCATCCGCAGCCTGCGTATCCTGCTCAGGGAGGATGGATAAGGGGTGCATGCAGATGCCCAGTTCTTTCAGCCGCTGGAGTTCCTCCTCCAGCACCTGGCCGGGAAGCAGGTTTTCCTCCACTTCCCGCAGCCAGCCACCGGGATTGGTTCCTTCATGATACAGGGTAACGGGATACCCTTTCCTGGCCAGATCAAAGGCCACGGTCAGGCTGCTCGGACCACCACCCAGGATGGTCACCGTTTTGGGACGGGACGGCAGCCGTAGAATACGGGCACTGCCGGCCACAGTGGAAACGCAGGTGCGCTCCAGAGTGCCCAGAGCAATAGCCCCGCCCAGATCCCTGCGCAGGCAATGCTGTTCGCAGGGCGCCTCGCAGAGACGGCCCACGATGCCTGCAAGGGGCATATGTTTTTCAAGCACAGCACGGGCCTTGCGCAGGTCACCTGTGCGCATGGCCGCGGTAAACCCCCGGCCATCCACGCCAAGCGGACAGCCGGCCTGGCAGGAGGGTGGTTCTTCCTGGATGCATTGGGCTTCCCAGGCCCGGAGTTCGTGCTGTTCCATAATTTTTCCTTTTGCCGGGTACTCAACCGCCACGCTTACACGATATCCTTCTCCGTTCTCCGAGGGGAGTTCGAGCCCTGGTATGACCCAGGGCTCGAAGGCAAGACTCCCGGCTCACAATGAGTCGGGAGTGGGGCTTTATTGCTGCAATCCGGCCAGCACCTTCTCCGGCAATGCCGGCAAAACGCGGATGCGGACGCCGCAGGCATTGTAGATGGCGTTGATGATAGCCGGATGCGGGCTACACAGCGGCACTTCGCCGACACCGGAGGCACCATGCGGGCCATCGGGACGCGGGGTCTCGACGTACATGATGTCGATGTCATCGGGGATCTGCT
>DAIODL010000083.1:0-8461 GCA_036746815.1 Desulfobulbus sp. | reverse complement strand
TTTTTCAAGGGGTGCGATTGTGGCGTTGCTTTTCAGGCGGGTGACAAAATACATAGCCGGTGAATTTCTGTGGCCAGTGGCTTGCCTGTTGCCACCGTTTGCCTCTTCAGAACCACACCTCATGAAGCTCCGCCAAAAAGCCTTAATTTCCCTATAAGTCACGTATTGTGGTCTAACGTGCAGCACAGACTCGACGACCTGACTCTATTTGTTTGTGCATGATGTATTGCCTGAAGGGGATGGCCCTTTTTGCAAGTTTTCCTCATTCGTTGTCAGCGCTACCAGCGTATCCTTGGACTGAGGTTCCTGGTTCGTCCTGTAGCATTGCCAGTTTTCCAACTTACTGATCTACCGACGTCTTGCAAAAAATCATACTGACTGGTATTATCTTTTAAAAAAGAGGGGATGTACCGGCATTATGAAAAAAATCGAACTGAAAAAGCAGCAGAATCTCGATTCCATCTTGCAGACCGCTCTGGAGTTGTTTCAATCCCGGGGGTTCATTGGCACCAGCATGGACAAAATTGCTGAACAGGCTGGTGTCACCAAGCAGACCGTGTACAGGTACTTCAAGTCAAAGGAGGATCTCTTTCAGAGGGCGCTTGAGGCTGAGCGTCAGCACCAGAATTTTCATTTTCTGGAGGCTCTGGAGCAGGAAGATGTCACCGCGGCACTACAGGGATTTGCCGAGGGGTTCATTGCCAAACACGTGTCTCCCGGACACATGGCAACCATGCGCCTGCTGGTGGCCGAAGGGCCGGTGGTTCCGGAAATCACCCGCGCTTTTTATGCCATGGGACCGCGGCTGACCAGGGAACGGTTGGCCCGTTTTCTCCGGGAACGCTGCCAGGTTGCAGATGCGGAAACGGCGGACATCGCCATTGAGGTATTTCTTGATATGCTGCACGGTATGCGCATGCCGGTGTTGATCGGCCTGCGTCCGGTGCCCACGCCTGCTGAAATCCATCAGCAGGCGGAAAGGGCGGTGCAGGTTCTGCGGCAGTTACTGCATCTGTAAGCTATATTGCCGGCCGCAGAGCCCGCTGGAAGCATGTTCAGGCAGACTGCGTGGCGTGCGCCACTTTTTCCAAAGCCTTTCTGGTCAGCGCCTCCTGTATTTTTTTCTCATCGCGGCTGAGCCGTTCCACCACCAGGGCTTTGCCTGGACAGGTATCCACGCAGGGCGGCTGTTGTCCTTCCGGCATGCGATCCCAGCAGAGATCACACTTCTGCATGCGTTTGTCCGCGCCGACTCGGGGCACTCCATAGGGACAGGCTTTGGCGCACAACCTGCAGCCGATGCACACCTCCGCATCCACCAGCACCAGCCCGGTGGCGGCTTCTTTGGCGATGGCATCCACCGGGCAGGCCTCCATGCAGGCGGGTTCCACGCAGTGCAGGCAGGAGAGGGACAGACCTGCACTTTTCATCTGGGGATAGCTCCCCTCCCACACGTTCAGAACCCTCCGGTAGCGTACGCCGTAGGGCAGATCCCGCCACACCTTGCAGGCGGTTTCGCAGCCGTGGCACTGGGTGCAGTTTTCCGGATAGAAGCGGATCATGTATTCCGCGGTTTCGCTCATGGCTGCTCCTCATATTTTTCGACCTGCACCAGTGTCTGGCTGCTCATGGCCGTGACCAGGGGATCATAGACTTTCTCCGGATCCACGCTGTACATCAGGTTGACATTGGCACCGCCGTCGAGCAGCGGATAGTCGGCCATGCCCAGTTCCTGGCAGCCCTGCCACCAGCCATGGAGCAGCATCACCGTGTCCGGCCGGATACCGGGATACAGCTGCGCCCGCAATTTGAGCCAGCCGTGGGGCGAGCTGACCCTGATCCAGTCCTGATCCTTGATATTTCTGACCGCGGCGGTAGCCGGATGAATATGCAGCACCGGTTCCGGTTCAATTTCGCGCAGCAGGGGTACGTTGCGCTGCCAGGAGGCGTTATAGTTTCTGGCGGTATGATAATCGGAGAGAATCAGCGGATACGCACGCGTCAGTTCCGGAGTGGCGGTGATGCCCTCCGGCGGCTCCCTCCACACGGGCATGGGCTCATATCCGGCCTCCGCGAACCGGGTGTTGTACAGGGCCACCTTGCCCTGGGGCAGGAACGGGCGCTGGTCCAGCTGGAAACTGCACCGCTGGAAAACCTGTTCGTACTTTTCATAGACCGGCGGTGGCGGCGCAAACGAAACCCCGGTGGGATGCGTGCGCAGCGCGGCCATATCCATTCCCATTGGGGCCAGCTGCGCGTCCATACAGGCGTTCATGTCCCCGTTCCAGAAGTCCTCGCCATAGCCCATAGCCCTGCCCAGATCCAGGAAGAATGCAAAAATGGATTTGTAGGGGCCCAGCGGCTCGATGACCTGGTTGGTGGCCATGCACCACTGGGGCGTGCGCTGAAAGGGATGGTCGCTTTCATAGATGGTGCTGGTGGGGATGACGATATCGGCCCAGTCCATTTCCGCGGTACGGGTGACATCGATCACCACGAAAAAATCGAGCTTTGCCAGGGCTGCCAGCACGTTACGGGTGCCCCTGGTGCTGGCCAGCGGCTGGGTGCCGGGGGCGATGATGGTGTGCACCGCATAGGGATCCTGCGTGAGCACGCTCTCCCATATCCGGTAATAGGCGGAGGTTGTGCCCTCCATAAAAGGCTGGAAGGGTCTGGGAAATTCGGGCGCCACCAGTTTATCCACCATTTCCGGGGTAATGCGGTTTTTCAGAGTGATATCCACCGGCCCTTTGCCGCTGGCACCCTGCGGCGGAAGTTTGAGCAGGTTGGTGCCGGGCCGGTCCAGATGGCCGGTGATGGCCATGAGTATGGCAATGGCGCGGATGGCATCGCCTGCGGCCGGGGCATGCTCCACGCCGTTGCCCACATCAATGGCTGCGCGCGGGCAGGTGGCATAGGCACGGGCGATCTCTTCAATCTGCGCTGCCGCAACCCCGGTGATGTTTTCCGCCCATGCAGGCGCATACTGTTGCACATGGGCACGCAGAGGCTCAAAGCCATAGCACCAGCGGTCGACGAACGCGTGATCAATGAGGTCTTCGCGGATCACCACATGCAGCATGGCCAGAGCCAGGGCGGCATCCGTACCGGGCCGGATGGGCACCCAGGTGTCCGCCAGCCCGGCATCCGGCTCCATGGATGGCTTGATGGCAATGATGCGCGTGTTCTGCCGCTGGGTGGCAGCGAGAAAGCCGCGGGCCGCCGGAGTCACCGGGCCGGAGTAGATGGGCTGGCGTCCCCAGTAAATGAGGAGGTCGCTGTTGCCGGTATCGGGCTGGGGCCAGTCCGCCACGGTGTGCATGAAGGCAAAGGCGCGCTGCAGCGCACAGATGCCGCTGTGCCCGTAATTCGGGGTCCCGTGCACCACGGCAAAGCGTTGCAGATAGTCGCTGTAGGCGCGTTTGGCCGGGGAGAGAATGGCCAGTGACTCGGGCCCGAACTCCCGTTTTTGCCGCGTCAATACCCCGGCCACCTGGGCAACGGCCTCATCCCAGCTGATTTTTTCAAATTTGCCTTCGCCCTTTTTGCCGATACGCCGCAGGGGATGGGTGAGCCGGTCTGCGGAATAGACCCACTGGGGAGCGGCATGTGCCTTGACGCAGAGTGCACCCCGGTTATGCGGGCTTTCGTCCATGCCGGCAACCCGCACGAATCTCCCCTCCTTGACAAAGGCATAAATGCCGCAGCCGCCACCGGGCCCCCCGGGGCCGCACATGCCACACACCGTGGGGACAACCGTCTCCCCCCTGCTTTGGGCCAGTTTCAGGGCCTCTTCGTATTTCATGTTTCACTCACTTTTTCGTTCTTCGTCGGACAGACGCAACCACCTGACGTCATCCGGCCATCAGGCGATCAGACCGACTGCTCCCAGTGCCCTGGTATCAAAAATGTCCATGGGCAGGATATTATTTTGACGCAGCAGCAGGTCGATCTGCCCTAAATGATAGGTGTGATGAGTCATGATGGCCCACAGAAACCCCATGACCGTAAAGGTATTACCAGCCCATTGCACCTTTTTGCGTAACTGCTCCGGGCTCAGTCCCTTAATCAGCGGCAGGACTTTGGTGATTTCGTCCATGTAATACCTGGCCGCATTTTCTGCCGTGAGATCGGCATTGGCCACAATCCCTTCCGGTTTGGGGATCTCCTGGCCGTCCTCAATGGTGGCTAACGTGGTAAACCAGTGCCGCTCGGCAACCACCAGATGCCGGATCAGGGTATCGATCATGATCTCACCCACCCGGTTGCCCAGGAAATTGGCCGTGGATGGCACAGGGATGCTCCGCAGGGCGGTATCGGTGAGATCAGCCAGGACTTTGTCAAAACGGTAAATGGACCGTTCCCATAGAGCGATGAAACGCTGTAATTCAGTATCCATAATGAGACTCCTCATGTGTTGGTTAGAGAAAAAAGACTATAAAAATATATAAAAATCACGCGGTCTTGACTGTAGGCTTCTGCATGGGCGTTTTAACCATCTGGGCAAACACCAGGGAGAAGAGCGCCAGGGCGGCGGAGGCAAGAAAAGGAATACACCAGCTGATCGTCCACAGATAGCCGCCGATAACCGGCAGAACAACCGCGGTGAGATGATTGATGGTAAAGCCCATGGACATGGACGGTGCGATATCCCGGGGATCGGCCACCTTGCGGAAGTAAGAATTTATGGCAATCACAAAACTGAAGAACAGATTGTCCACCAGATACATGGCTGTGGCAAAGGTGGCATTCTCCACTAGGGCATAGCCCATGAATACCAGAAAAAGGCCCGTGTATTCCGTGGTGAGCATGGCGCGCTCCCCAAAACGGTTGATACCTTTGCCCACCAGCGGGCTCAGAAAATAGGTCATGATGTTGTTCACCACAAACAGCGCCGTAATGTGGGCCACGGAGAAATGGTATTTCTGCACCAGCAGGAACACGGAAAACACCATGAAGATCTGTCGTCTGGCGCCACTGAGCAGATTGAGCACATAAAAGAGCCAGTATTTTTTCCGGAAGATCAATTTTTTGTGCTGGGGTGGCAGTGCCTTGTCCACTGGTTTTCTGGTGAATGCATAAAGCGCCACCAGCACCACCACCGAACCAATGAGCAAAAACATCTGCTGGATAGCCAGAAATCTCGCAACAAACCAGATGAGTACACCTACGACGATATTGGAAAGTGCGGAATAGCTCTTCAGTCTGGCCAGCACCATGGGTACCCGCTCGCCGGCAAAATATTGCAGGGCAAGGGACTGGCTGCTGGTCTCAAAAAAGTGAAACCCTGTGGACAGCACCAGGGTCGTGAGCAGGAGCCCGGAAAACGAAGGAAAAATGCCTGAGAGGATATCACCTGTCCCCAGCAGGAGAATGGCAAGCGCTGCAAAGCGGTGTTCGGCAACGAGCAGCAGAAGGAAGACGATGAAGAAGGTCAGAAATCCGGGGATTTCCTTGACTGACTGAATCGCCCCGACATGAATGGAATTCAGGCCGATAATATCCACGGCAAAGTTGTTGAACAGGGTCTGCCATCCCTGAAAGCCGAAGGCCGAGGCACAGACCAGCATGACCAGATAGGCATACATCGGGTTATCCTGGTAGCGTTTATATTGCGTCATTTTTCTTCCTTTGCGGATTGTCAGGCACAGATATGGAGTTGATCCTGTTTCCCCATGCCTTGGCCCTGTGACCGGTTTTGTTTATCACACTGATGAGTATGATTTTATTTAGCGATCTGTGTTTTGTCAAGAAAATCATACTGGTTGGTATTGTTTACGGGACGTTTTGTTGTTGATGGATAATTATTTGTTTTTATGAAGAAATTTAAAACTCTCCTGTATAGCTCTGCGGGGTCTCCGGCATTCGTGGAAAAATGTCACAGCTTCCTATGCGCTGGGCCGGTCTGCAGCATTCTTTAACACAATTTCCGTTCAATAGAGTCCTCCCCGGCACGGCGGTGCGCACAAAAGGTGCTGATATTATATAGCCGACTATGTAAATACATGGTAAGAATATAGCCGGCAATGTTTTTTATTCAAAAGGGAAACGCGCATGAATAACAACCTGTGTTCCAAGGTGAACTATTTGGGACGGCTGTTGCTGTCGCAGCTCAACGAGCAGATCAAACCCTATGGCGTGAGCCAGGGGCAGCTGCCGGTGCTCTGCTGCCTGGCCAAGAAAGAAGGACAGACGCAGGCTGAGCTCTGCAAAAATATCCAGGTTGAGCAACCGACCATGGCCAATACCCTGCGGCGCATGGAGCGTGATGGATTGATCTGCCGGATCAGCAGCGAAAACGACAAACGCCAGTCACGCATCTATCTGGCGGAGCAGACCCGTCCCCTTGTGGACGTTTTGCAAAAGAAAAGAGAGCAGGTGATTGCACGGATGATGCGGAAGATGTCTGCAAATGATTGCAACACCCTGACCAGGCTCATTGACCTGGCCATAGTCACGCTTGAAGATGGCGTATCAGAAGAAACAATGAAGGAAGATAAATGAAAAATTTTGATGTGGTTGTCATTGGAGGCGGTCCCGGCGGCATGATCGCAGGGATCATGCTGAGCAGGGCTGGCAAGTCCGTCGCGCTTATCCAGGAAGAGCGGGACTGTTTCGGCGGAACGTGTCTCAATCGTGGCTGCATGCCAACGAAGTCATTGCTTAAAGCTGCCGCAGTCTATCGCCAGGCCAAGGAATGCGGCAGGTATGGCCTGTCCATAACGGCCGGTCCGGTCGATCTGCGGCGTCTTCTGGATGTCACCGGCAGTGAGCTGGACATATTGCGGGGCATGACGCGGCAGGCGGTCTCCACGGCGGGCATTACGTCGTTTCGCGGGGTGGGGTCCTTTGTCTCCGATAAGGAGATCCGGATTACAGTCGCCAACGGTGGCACCGAAACGGTGCGAGGAGAAATCATCATTATCGCCACTGGTTCCAGGCCGGTCGAATTGCCCATGGCACCTTTTGACGGCCGCTTTTTCCTGTCCACCGATCAACTCCTCAACAATACGGCATTACCGGATCATCTTTTGATTATCGGCGGCGGCGCGGTGGGGTGCGAGTTCGCGACCATGTATGCGAGTTTTGGCAGCCATGTCACCATGGTTGAAGCCATGGACACGTTGTTGCCCCGCGAAGACAGGGAAGCGAGTCAGGCGCTGCAGGGTGCGTTTGAGCGGCAGGGGATATGCGTCAGGACGCATACAACCCTTGAAAAGTTCGAGGTGAGCGGCGGCAAAATAACTGCTCATTATCAAGGGTCCGCAGAGACAGACATTGTAGATAAGGTGCTTGTCGGCGTGGGACGGCGGGCGAATCTTGAGGGGTTACATCTGGACGCAGCCGGAGTGGCCACTGAGCATGGTCATGTACAGGTGAATGAGTTCCTGCAGACCAATATTCCCCATATTTACTGTGTTGGTGATGCCGCTGGCGGCATGATGCTCGCGCATGCTGCGGAAAAAGAGGGACAACTTGTGGCTGGCAATCTGTTGGCAGGCACCAGGGGGGTACTGGACGAAACGGCTGTGCCCCGGGTCGCTTTCTGCCATCCGGAGGTGGGGGCTGTAGGCATCACCACAGAAGAAAAGGGTATTAAGGCTTTTACCGTGCCCCAGGTTCCCAATGGACGGTCCGTGGTTGATCAAGTGGAGCCGGCTTTTGTTAAGCTCTATGTCCGGGAAGCATCGCGTGAAATCGTGGGAGCGATCATTATCGGTGAGGCAGCCACCGAAATTATTCACGAGATGGCGGTTGCGATTGAAAACAAACTGACGCTTGCGCAGATCGCCCAAACCGTGCATGCGCATCCCACCCACGCGAAGAATATTCTCCAGGCGGTGCAGCAGTTGCTCCAAAGTTGTCCGCAGTGAGCATTAACGGAATTTCTTCTTAAAGGAGATACTGGCCTAAAGGGGACGGATTTTTTTCGCAGCGGTGTGTGTGAAGAAATCCGTCCCCGGTTGCCCGACGAAAAAAACGCAATATGCGCTGCACTGGCATACGCTGTACCGCACAGATGCAGGGTGGCAACGCCAGTGGGGCGACCCGTATGGCTTGGCGGGGTGGCGAAGAAGAGGATAGGGTGCTATACAGGTGGAGCAACCATGGAGGAGTGCTTCCCTGGATGTGCGTGCCCATAACCTCTGCTTATGGATAGGGATATGCTGACAGGAATAGGAAAATGGATAGAAAGGAATTTTCTTCTTATTGCGCTGGCCATGTCCGCAGCCGCGTTGATTTTTCCGCCGCTGTTCACCTGGCTCAAGCCGCATATCCCCCTGGCTCTGGGCATTATCATGTTTGGCATGGGCCTTACTCTGGAATTTTATGATTTCAAAGATATTTTGCGCAGATGGCGCTTTGTGCTGCTGGGTGTTGTGCTGCAGTATTCCATTATGCCGCTGCTTGGTTACGGGGCCGCGTTTATCTGTAACTTACCCCTTCAGGCCGCTGTTGG
>DAIODL010000082.1:0-8478 GCA_036746815.1 Desulfobulbus sp. | reverse complement strand
AGAATTAACCATCGCCCAGGTGGTGCGCGATTTCCGCCAATCCCTGCCAGACGCGCTCATCTACGTCTACGATAACAATTCCCGTGACCGGACCCGGGAAGTGGCGGCTGAGGCCGGGGCCATTGTCCGCAGTGAACCGCTGCAGGGCAAAGGCAACGTGGTGCGGCGGATGTTCGCTGATATCGAGGCGGATGTGTATGTGCTGGTGGACGGCGACGCCACCTACGAGGCTGCCAAGGCGCCGGAAATGATCCGCTGTCTGGTGGACAACCACCTGGACATGGTGAACGGCTCCCGCGTCACGGAAATCAAAGAGGCGTACCGGCCCGGGCACCGCTGGGGGAACTGGCTGCTCACCGGCATTGTCCGCTGGATTTTCGGTGACCGCTTCAAGGACATGCTCTCCGGCTACCGTATTTTTTCCAGGCGCTATGTGAAGAGTTTCCCGGCGCTCTCCGCTGGTTTTGAAATTGAAACAGAACTCACGGTGCATGCCCTGCATCTGCGCATGCCCACCGCGGAAGTGGAAACCGCCTACAAGGACCGCCCGGAGGGTTCCACCAGCAAACTCTCCACCTTCAAGGATGGCTGGCGTATTCTCATCATGATTCTGGTGCTGGTGAAAGAGGAAAAGCCCCTGCCTTTTTTTTCCATCATCTCCCTGTTCTTCGCGCTGCTCTCCATTGTGCTCATGGTGCCGATCTGGGTGCACTTCATGCACACTGGACTGGTCCCGCGCATCCCCACCGCGGTGCTCTCCATGTTCATGATGCTCATCGCTTTCCTGAGCCTGTGCTGCGGACTCATCCTGGAGACGGTAACGCGTGGCCGTAACGAAATAAAACGGCTGCGGTACTTAAGCATCCCGGTGATTGAAGAGTAATTCCATGCCACAGGAAGAAAAGAAGGGGTTGTCCCTGAAGCACGGCCTGGGAAAACAGATGTGGCGCTTTTTCTGGGTGGGATCGGCGGCCTTTGTGGTCAACGCCGGTATCGTGGAACTGCTGGTGGGAGAGATGGGTCCCGCCTGGGCACAGGTGGTGGCCTTTCCGGCGGCAGCCACAGTGGCCTGGTGGCTCAACCGGGTCTATACCTTTGGCGCCAGCGGCCGCAAAATCTCCCACGAATGGCTGCACTACCTGGTGGCCAACAGTCTGGGCTGGCTGCTCAACAACGGCGTCTATTTCGCCGCAGTGTCTATGTCTCCACCGGCCGCGCGCCACCCCTCACTGGCTGTGGCTGCCGGCTCCCTGGCCGGGATGGTGTCCAATTTCATTCTCTCCAGACAGATGGTCTTCCGCCGCAAACCCGGTCCCTGAACCATTCAGGCCTGCGTGGTTGCATCCAGATTGCGGGCCGCGTCCACAATCACCTGCCAGGAAGCGGCATTGCTCTCCTTGACATCGGGCACAATCACCATTCGTTCGGACATGCCATAATCCTGCAGCGCGTTGCGGCATTCCTGCAGGGTGTCCTGCACAATTTCCGGCGGATTGTCGCCGTGCAGATTGTACACCATGCCCAGAAGCGGAATCCCCCGTGCCTTGATTGCCTCCAGACTCAGCCGGATATGATTGATTGATCCCAGCCGCGCCGAGCCTACCAGCACCATGGGCAGGTGATGCGCTGCATAATAGTCAAGCAGCAGCAGATGATCGTTCAGCGGCACCAGCAGACCGCCTGCTCCTTCCACCAGCAGCCATTGATAACGGTTCCGCAGTGTGGCAAGAGACCGGTCCAGCACCGCTTCATCAATGGTCTGACCGACCATACGTGCGGACAGACGCGGTGACGCTGGAAAGGGGAACAGATAAGGACAGGTGGTGCCGTCGCGGTCGAAATCAGTGAGCGGCTCATGCATCAGCTGCCGGTGCACGCGGATATCATCGGACATCTCCGTGCACCCGGTCTGCACCAGCTTGAGAGTGGTGACAGTGTGCCCCATCTGCAGGAGATAGCGGGCGAACAGCCCGGTCATGAACGTTTTGCCGACATCGGTGTCCATGCCACCGATGGCAATAGTGTACTGTGATTGACTCATAGCCAGTCCCTGGTTGCAGTTATACCGGCGCCTCCGTCGGCTGGAGATCTGCCCGTGGCCGGGCAATGACAAACATGGGATGATAGGTCAGGCGGACGCCCTCGGGACCGCCATAGGCCGCTTGATACCGTTTGATAAACTCACTAACCTGCCTGCGTGTCCAGGACTTCTGGCCGATGGCGTTAACCCCCGTGGCCCGCAGATGCTTGAGCACTGCCAAAGGATCCTTGTACCACAGCGTCTCAAACGCCTCTTCGGCCGCAAGAATTTCGAAGCGGGCGGCAACCACCTCACGCAGTTCGTCCAGATTCCGGTAGGTAAGGCCAATACCGGTTGTCTCGCGGATCTCCCGCAGGTTCTCTCTGCCATACAGGGAAAGCGCGAAAATGCCACCGGGGCGCAGATGCCGGCAGAGCTTGTCGCAGAGGCGGGGCAGGTTATGCACCCAGTGCAGGGTGGAGGAGGAAATGATCAGATCATACTGGTCGGGCAGGGCCACGGTTTCAATATCGCCAGGGACAAAAGCAATCTTTTCCGCCCTGGGGCCGATTCTGCGGCACACGCATTCTTCAAAGGCCGCCACCAGATCACTGATGGTCAACTGCGAAAGTCCGGGATAGCGGGCAAAAATACGCTCGGTCAAAAGCCCCGTACAACACCCGATTTCAAGCCCCTTGTCTGGAGCAAGTCCAGGGACGGCCGTATCCAGCAATGCCAGCAAATGTTCCGCCACCCGGTGCTGGACAGTGGCATTCTGCTCGTAGGTCGCAGCGGCCTGCTCAAAGCGGAGGCTGATCAGCTTTTTGTCGGGAATCATGGATATTGATCGGGTCACGGCGTCCTTTTTTATAAACCTCGCAACCCTTGCAATGCAGAGGAGCTGGGGAAACGCAAAGCGCGTAAGGTACCTTGTCAGCCTATTTTCGTTGAATTTTCCGCAGCACACTCGCTGCCTTGCCCAGACTGCCTGGAGGCAGCAACACATGAAGCCGGTCGGCGCAAATCCATCTGGAATCCTGCAATATCGAGCCCCAGCGCACCAAAGTGGCAGGCTTCGGTACAGCATCGCAGGCAACGGATGCAGGCACTGCTGTTGGGCGTCTCATTCACCCGTATATCAACGGGGCAGACCTGATGGCACGCCCCGCAATTTGTACATTTATCCGCATAAAATTTCAACCTTATCAGGCTGAAACGGTTGAACAGCCCATAGAAAGCACCCAGGGGACACAGTATGCGGCAGAACGGTCGCGATATATAAACGCTGGCTACGAGCGTGATCACAAGGATAGCGACTTTGTTCACATACAGCCAACCTACACTTTCGCGCAGAGCAGGTTTGAGCAGCAACAGGGGAAGACCCGCTTCCAGCGTACCTGCCGGACAGAGGTATTTGCAGAACCAGGGTTCCCCCAGGCCAAAACTGTTCACCAGAAAAAGAGGTAGGAGGATCACCAGAACCAGAAGGACAAGGTACCGGCCCCAGTCGAGCCAGTGTGGCAATCGATATTTAGGCGAGGGAATACGGTGCAGCCATTCCTGTACCAGCCCGAAGGGGCAGGCCCAGCCGCAGATAAAGCGGCCCAGAGCGGCTCCGAATAACCCCATGCAGCCAACTACGTAGGTGCCAATGAACAGCTGACCCGCGGCCACTAACATGCGCACCCCCAGCAGCAGTTGCTGCAGGCTGCCGATGGGGCAGAACGTGGTGGAGGCCGGGCAGGAATAGCAGTTCAGCCCCGGTGAACAGAGGACTTTCATTGGTCCCTGATACAGGGTACGGCTTGCGGGAAATCCCCAATACCCGTTGCACAGCAGGGTGAAAAGCAGCTGCATCCATCGGCGCAGCCGTTCCATCAGCCGATCCCCATACAGGCCAGGCAGATGGAACGGGCCTGCTCCAGTACCCGCACCGGCTCACCCAAAGTAATGCCGATGGCAAGCAGCATGGCAAAAAAAAGCAGCAGCGCCAGCGGAAGCATACGCACGGGACCTGCAGTTTTGTCCGTGTCTTTTGGGGAACGCATGACCTGCATTACCTTGTCAACAGGCCCATGAGCCGGTCAAGATCATCGGTGGAATAATAGTCGATTTCCAGCTTGCCGCGAGCCCCCTGCTGCACAATACGCACCTTGGTGTGCAGCTGATTGGTCAACTGCGTGGTCAGAGTCTGGCAATACTCAGCGGGCAGCTGTTCAGCTCCGGTGGCCGCATTTGTCCGGGCTGGCGTAGTGGACGTTTTGGCAGCAGGAGTCGCGCACAGCCGCTCCGCCGCGCGCACGGACAACCCATCGTTCACGATCTTGTCACGCACGGACTGTAACAATGCTGGCTGCTCCTTGACCCGCAGCAGCACCCGGGCATGACCTTCACTCAGTTTGCCCTGAACCACATCCTCCTGCACGTTCTCCGGGAGCTGCAGAAGACGCAGCACATTGGTGATGGTGGAGCGCTGTCGGCCGACCCGTTTGGCAACCTCCTCCTGGGTGAGCTGAAAGTCCTCCAGAAGCTGGCTGTAGGCCTGCGCCTCTTCAATAGGGTTGAGGTCATGCCGCTGGATATTTTCAATCAGGGCCAGTTCCAGCCGTTCCCTGTCACCGGTCTCATCCAGCAGCACTACGGGGACCTCGTCCAGACCGGCCAGTTTGGCGGCGCGAAGACGCCGTTCACCGGCAATCAGGGAATAACGGCGACTCCGTCCCCTGGTGACCAGAAGCGGTTGAATAATACCTTTTTCCCGAATGGAATCAGCCAGTTGTTCAAGTTTCTCCGGATCAAAATAGCTGCGCGGCTGCTGGGGATTAGGAGATATCTTATCGATATCACACATGAAATATTTTTCTTCGACGACATCTTCATCCGGAAGCAGGGCGTCCACTCCACGCCCCAGCACATTCTTTGCCATAACAATCACCCCCTCCCGGCAATGCGTTTCAGCAGTTCTGCACCCAGTTCCTGATAAGCCCTGGCCCCCTGGCAGTTGGGATCATACTCGATGATGGTTTTCCCGTGGCTGGGACTCTCACTTAAACGCACATTGCGGGGGATGCGGGTATCGAACAACTGATCACCAAAATGATTCTTGATTTCTGTGGCCACCGAATGCGTCAGCCGATTCCGGCCGTCAAACATGGTGAGGAGCAGCCCTTCGATGTAAAGATCCCGGTTAAGCGTCTTCTTCACTTTACGGATGGTGGCAATGAGCTGCGCCAGTCCTTCCAGTGAAAAATATTCACACTGCATGGGAATGAGCACCGAATCCGCGGCAGTCAGACTGTTGATAGTCAACAACCCCAGTGATGGCGGGCAGTCAATGAAGATGAAATCAAACGAATCGCGCACCTCCCGGAGGATCGCCTTGAGCCGTTTTTCCCGATTCTCCCGGCCAATCAGTTCCACCTCTACGCCGACCAGATCAATGGAGGCCGGCAGAACAGAGAGATTTTTCACATTGGTGGCGGCAATACAATCGCTGACCGCCTGTGCACCGGTGTAGCAACTATAGATATTTTTTTCCGCACTTGCTTTGAACAACCCCACACCGCTGGAAGCGTTCCCTTGAGGATCAGAGTCCACCAGGAGTACTTTTTTCCTTTTTTCAGCCACCACTGCGGCCAGATTTAATGCGGTTGTGGTTTTCCCCACGCCACCCTTCTGGTTGGCCAGGGCAATAATATGTGTTTCCACGGACAACTTCTCCTTACAACTCGTTGTTGATAAAACATAGGGAGAGTATACTATACTCTTGCATTCCAGAGAATAATTCTCTCATTCCGCCAACCACTTTACCCATGTTTCACGTGAAACATCAGGGTGCAGGGACCTCAACATAATGACCAATCATAGTGATGTACTTATCATCGGCAGCGGTGTATCGGGCCTTTCTTTTGCGCTTAAGACAGCACGTTTTTCAAAAGTTACCCTCATAACTAAAAAAAAGAAGGCTGACTCTGCAACCAACATTGCCCAGGGTGGTATTGCCGCCGTGCTCTCGGTGGAGGATTCCGTGGAGGATCACATCGCCGATACCCTCCGCTCGGGGGACGGGTTATGCGATAAGGAGATCGTCCGCATCGTCACAACCGAAGGGCCTGACCGGGTACGTGAACTGATGGATCTGGGGGTGCAGTTTCAACGGGGCAAGAATGGAGAAGAGTTTGATCTGGGCATGGAGGGCGGCCACTCGGCACGCCGTGTGGCGCATGCGGCCGATCTCACCGGGCATGAAATCGAGCGGGCACTGATCGAACAGATCATGGCCAACCCTAATATCACCGTGCTCGAAGACCATCAGGCCATTGATCTGCTTATTGAATCCAGAGCGCTGGGCAAACCTCGTCAGGATGGTGACCGCTGTCTGGGTGCCTATGTGCTGAACCGGATTACCGGGGAGGTCGAGGTGCACCGGGCCGGCGTGACCGTGCTCTGCACCGGGGGTTCGGGCAAGGTGTACCTGTATACAACCAACCCGGACATCGCTACAGGGGACGGAATGGCCATAGCCTACCGGGCCGGTGCGAAAATGGCGAATATGGAGTTCGTCCAGTTTCATCCCACCTGTTTTTTTAATCGGGAAGCCAAGAATTTTCTCATTTCTGAGGCGGTACGAGGTGAAGGAGGCACGCTCATCAATCAAAAGGGCGAAGCCTTCATGAAAAGATATGATTCCCGTGGTGACCTTGCCACCCGCGACGCAGTGGCACGAGGCATTGACGCAGAGATGAAGGCCACAGGCACGGATTGCGTGTTCCTGGACATTACCCACAAACCGGCAGATTTCCTGCGTGAGCGGTTCCCCAACATCTACGGAACCTGCAAAAAATACGGCGTGGATCTGACCGTCCAACCCATACCTGTGGTACCGGCCGCACATTACATGTGCGGTGGTGTGCTGGTGGATGAATGGGGTTGCAGTTCCATGCGTAACCTCATGGCGCTTGGGGAAACCGCTTGCACCGGCCTGCACGGAGCCAATCGTCTGGCCTCGAACTCGCTGCTGGAGGCGGTGGTGTTTGCGCACCGGGCCGCACACTGGGTAGGTGAACGTATTGAGGAAATCCGCAAAATGCCTGAAGTGCAAATCGATCCCTGGCGCACTGGCGGCGCCGAACGGCTGGATGAATCGATTCTCATCAAGCACAACTGGGATCAGGTGCGCCAGCTCATGTGGGACTACGTGGGCATTGTGCGCAGCAAGAAACGTCTTGATCTCATGCAGACACGTTTGCGGTGGATGGTCGATGAGATCAAGGAGCATTTCTACGACTATCTGCTCACTCCGGATTTAGTGGAGTTACGCAATCTTGCGGTTATCGCCGATCTGATTGTGCAGTGCGCCAGCCTGCGCAAGGAGTCACGCGGTCTGCATTACATTCTGGACTATCCTGAAAAAAATGACCGGGATTTTCTACACGATACGATTCTCCAGAAATAACGGCCAAGCCGGAACAGGTAATTTCTAAAAATTCAACTCGAGCGAACAGTATGCTTTCCATCATCCAGCAAATCGCCGAACGAAAAATTCTCCAGGCCATGGAAGAGGGCACGCTGCCCGACCTCAGCCACTGGAAAAATAAACCTCTGCCTGAAGAAGACCTGAGCAATGTGCCGCCCGACCTGCGCATGGCCTATCGTCTGCTGAAAAACGCAGGTTACCTTCCGGAGGAGGTCGTTTTGCAAAAGGAGATCACCAGGCTGGAGCAGTTGCTGGAAACCTGTCAGGATGAAAAAACCAAGGTCAGGCAACTGAAAAAAATCAATTGCCTGCGCACCAGGCTTGAGTGCCGCATGGGGCGCAGCCTGGAATTGGGGGAAGAGGGGCCGTATTTTGAAAAAGTGGTGGACCGGCTTGCCGCTCCGGCCAAGAAAGATAAGGGCTGACCCGGATTGCGCAATGCATGCGCAATCCGGGTGCGAGTCCACTTACAGGCGGGTCACCTGCTCAAAGAGCTCTTTATTCTCTTCAATTTTATCGCCATTGCCGATGGTGGCCCGATAGCGATTATCATGTAACATGGCGAATAAAGGAGAAAATTTTCTAATATCCGCCACCTGCGTACCAATAATTTCCGTAATCTGCTGCTGACGCGAAGCAGCCGTCACTCCCGCGAGATAATTGTTGCGGGCCATCATACCCGCAGCCGCCGGCCCCTGGTGCGGGGTCATGCTGCCATAGGCACCCACGATCAGCTGCTGCAGGGATTCCGGAGACAGTTCCAGCTTGCCGATGATCTCGGGCAACGCCTCATAGGTTGCATAGGTTTTGGCCACCTGCGGATCACGGTAGCTGATCATGCCGAAGTTGCCGGTAGGATAGGCAAACTGGATAAAACAGCCATACGCCCCACCCATCTGCCGCACCGTATTCCACAGATAATCCCGCGACAGCCAGGTGCGCAACACCTCAAAAGAACCATTGTACAATCCGGGGTCAGGGA
>DAIODL010000081.1:0-8490 GCA_036746815.1 Desulfobulbus sp. | reverse complement strand
AAGGGGAGGGTCCGAAGGGAGAAATTCGCTCCGCCGGTGCCGACGACGTCTATTATATCCTGGAAGCCGCCGATTCCGTGGCTTTTGTTCCCGGTTACGGACTGGCCGTGGCGCAGGCGCAGCATGTGGTCAAGGAACTGGGCGATCTGCTGGAGGCCAATGGTACGGATGTGGTGTATGCGATTCATCCCGTGGCTGGCCGCATGCCCGGACACATGAACGTGCTGCTGGCCGAGGCCAATGTACCCTATGATCAGCTGGTGGAGATGGATGATATCAACCGGCGGATGGACACCATTGATGTGTGTGTGGTGATTGGTGCCAACGATGTGGTCAACCCGGCGGCATCTTTTGTGAAATCGAGTCCTATCTATGGCATGCCGATTATTGAAGCGTATCGGGCCAAAACAGTCATCGTACTCAAGCGTTCCATGAATCCCGGTTTTGCCGGGATTGAGAATGATCTGTTTTATCATGAAAATACGCGCATGTTTTTTGGCGACGCCAAGACCTCATTGCAGGCACTGGTGGCTGAATTCAAGGGAAGTAATTAAAAGCTATCTGTTATCCTGAGCATAAGGCACAAGATCCAGGCAATAAACCTGGTTTTTGTGCCTTTTTTTATATGAAGCAGAGAAAAATATATGCGTAACTATCTGGAAAATAAAAGCATATTTTCTCTGTTGTGTTTTCTTTATTGATGCATACGCTAGTCAAGTGAGATCCAGATGCGGCTGCGTGCAACCATGGCGCAGTTATGCTCCCATAGGAGGATATATCCCGCCTCTGGCAGACATCGATAAATACAATACTCAAGACCTGCGGAGGAAAAAATGAGCAAAAAAATTCTTATGCTTGTCGGTGATTTTGTAGAAGATTATGAGGCAATGGTGCCTTTTCAAATGCTGCAGATGGTAGGCTGCGATGTGGTGACTGTCTGTCCTGGCAAGAAAAGCGGTGAAACCGTGAAAACCGCCATTCACGACTTTGAAGGAGATCAGACCTACTCAGAAAAGCGGGGCCACAATTTTGTTGTGACCGGTGATTTTGACAGCGTAAAAGCGACTGATTTCGACGGGCTGGTGGTGCCTGGCGGCCGCGCTCCGGAATATCTTCGCCTGAATGCGAAGGTGTTACAGTTGGTGCGTGACTTTGATACAGCGAAAAAACCGATTGCCGCCATTTGCCATGGTCCGCTTATCCTGGTGACCGCTGGCATTATGAAGGGTGTTTCCGCCTGCGCGTATCCTGCCTGTGGCCCTGATGTGACCGATGCCGGTGGCACCTACATTGATGGTAACGCTACCTTTACCAACGCGCATGTTGACGGGCATATTGTCACGGCTCCTGCCTGGCCCGCACATCCGGAATGGATCCGTAAATTTCTGCAGTTGTTGGGGATAACCTTCAGCTGCTGAAAACATCTGTTTCCTCTCAAACTAAAACACCCCGGATCAATTGTGATTCGGGGTGTTTCTATTTTCTCATCGCAAAAATTCTTGATTACAATACCTCTCCCTTATCCATGCGGTACGCTGCAATATCCTCAATGGAGAGCACCGGCATTTTGTGGTGGTCGGCGAAGACTATTACTTCGGGGAGTCGTGCCATGGTGCCATCTACATTGGTGAGTTCACAGAGTACGCCCGCAGGCTGTAGACCAGCCAGACGCATCAGATCCACCGTGCCTTCTGTATGACCGCGGCGGGCAAGTACGCCCCCAGCTTGAGCCATCAGCGGAAAAACGTGCCCGGGGTGTGCCAGATCCGAGGGCTTGGCATCCGGTGCGATGGCGGCCTGAATGGTCCGCACCCGGTCTTTCGCGGAAACACCGGTGGTTACGCCTTCACTGGCCTCTATGGTAATGGTGAAGGCTGTGCGGTTTTTATTGGTGTTATGCTCCACCATCATGGGCAGTTCCAGTTCGTGCAGCTTTTCGTCCGTAAGACAGAGGCAGACAATACCGCTGCATTCGCGGATCATCAGTGCCATCTGCTCAGGCGTCAGATGTTCGGCGGAATAGATGAGATCGCCTTCGTTTTCGCGATCTTCATCATCCACCAGAAGAATGCCGCCGCCCTGGGCCAGAGACTCCAGAGCGCGTTCAACACGCTGCGTGGGATTGCCAAAACGGGATAAGGGGGATACTGCAAGGGTCTGATTCATGGTTTTCTCCTCAACCTCAGTGACCAGAATCAGGGCATGCGGGACAACCGGCCCAATGCCGGTTCGGGCGCATGACGGCAAAAAACACCACGTGGCAAAACGGTTCCGGTTTGTGCCCGGACCGCTGCCGCCTGATGTCATCATAGGGGGAATACCCCCGCGTCATCATGGACCTTTCATTCTCTCCCATCCGGACTGTTACCGTCGGCTCCGGCTTCTCACCGGATCTGCTGGACCCTTGCTCCCATCGGAAGCAGGCGCTCGCGGGCTCATCTTTACTTCCCGAGTTCCTGGAAGAAGATTTACCGCCGGTAGGGAATTACACCCTGCCCTGAGAATGGATGCACCATAGCGCAAAGAACCATGTCCCACAAGAGGGAACACGATAACAATGATGTGTTCCTCATTCCTGTAACAACAAGGGAAAAGGGCACTCGCACAAGGTTTGGCCGTTGAATTTTTCATGATTCTTCGTTAAAATCTTTAAACTCAAAGAGACGCGATAAGTAAATTCCGTACGCCTCGAACAGGCTATGGTGCACCGTAGATATTTGTTCTGCGTATGTGCTCCATCTCCGCAGGATCTCAACATTTCATGCAACCGCTACAGCGGTTTCGAATTAGAGGAGTCAATTGTATGAAACGCTATTTCGGCATATTTCTGCTTGTGCTGCTCGTGATTATGCCTTCGCTGGCCGTGGCTAAAGCAAAAGCCAAGGCGCGTCCCGCCACCATCTCACGTGATCCTTATATCTCGGCAATACTGGTGGATGCGGATGACGGGAAGGTGCTTTTTGAGGAGAATGCCGATGCCCAGGTGCATCCGGCAAGTGTACTGAAACTGATGGATTTGTACGTGATTCTCAATCGCATTGAACAGGGTAAACTGAAGCTCGACGAAATGGTGCCGGTCACTGTTGAGGCTGCAAAAACAGGTGGTTCGCAGGTGTATCTTGATCCCAAGGAACAATTTACCGTGGAGGAGATGCTGAACGCCCTGATGGTGCAGTCGGCCAATGATGCGGCTGTGGCTTTGGCTACCTATGTGGGTGGCTCCAAGGAAGGGTTTGTTGCCATGATGAATGAGCAGGCCAAGGCACTGGGCATGACGCACACGGTTTTTCATTCAGTCCATGGTCTGCCGCCCGGTGCGGGGCAGGAGCCTGATGTCACCACAGCCCGTGATTTCAGCCTGCTCTGTCTGGCACTGCTGAAGAAACCGGAGACACTGAAATACACGTCCATCGAGACCAAGGATTTTCGCGGCGGTAAATTCATCATGCGCAATCATAACCATCTGCTGGGCCACTATCCCGGCTGTGATGGTCTGAAAACAGGGTATTACTACCAGGCAGGCTTTTCCATTGCCGCCACAGCCAAGAAGGGCGGGGTGCGCATGCTGGCCTTGGTTATGGGCAGCAGCAACCGGCTGGTACGGGATAAAAAAGCCATGGAGTTGTTGTCCAAAGGCTTTTCCATGGTACCGCCGCGGCCGGAATCGGTTGCTGTTCAACCAGCGGTAAATACAGGTACAACAGCGGTTGGCGACGCCAATACTGCCGAGAGTATACCCAAGACTCCAACGGAAAAGATCGGGAAAAGCTCATGGGGCATCTTTTTTATCGGATTTGGAATCGGCATTGTCGTACTGGTGGCCCTGCTGTTTATCTTCATGCTGTTCATGAAACGCCGTTCAGGACCTTCTGTTTCCGGCCGGGGAAGAATCCGCAGATAACTTTCTTCGCTCATTTAATTCCAGGGCCCGCCGTTTTTCGGCGGGCTTTTTTTTTTAGTGTCCAGTGTATCACCAAAGATAATTATTGAGCGGTAGTATCTATGGAAAAAACAGACCGAGAAGAAAATAAACTTATTTCTGCACAGGTTGCAGGGGATTGAAATGACTGGCCACCAGAATTTTCCAGGCGGTGGCGCAGGTGCTGGGCAGGGGATTTGCGTACCAGCCAAAGGGAATGAAGTAGCGGCGGCTGGCATAGAGCATGGGATTGGTGGGAAGGGTGATCAGCGCGTTGTAGTTCGTCGGCGCACCGGGGAAGGTGTTCGCATCAAATTGAGTGAGCTGTAATCTGTCCATGGCACTGAGCATGGTTTGCTCATCCTGCCGGAGACTGGATACAAAGAGCGCTGCCTGTTTCTGCTGCTCATCAGTGCCTTTACAGTCGCTGTAGAACCTGACCATGTCGCGCACCATGGTGATGGCGCCATAGGTCCATTCCGCGGAGAGAATGGACTGACGGTAACTGCCATCCGCGTTCAGGCCATTGCCATCCACATTGGAAAAGCCAACACCAAAGAGTTGCTGATCCTTCCCATACCCGCCCCAGAATTTCACCTGCTGCCAGAGGCGGAAGGCGCTGCCGAAACCGTGCCAGTCATCAATGGTGCCCGCAGAGAGCGCGGCCACGCCCCAGGTGTTCACATCCACAGCCAAAAGGCCCGTGACCGGCTGCCAGTCGGTTTTTGTTTCCGGTTTATTCGCAAAGCCGCCCTGTACGAACTGTCCATCTTTCCAGGCCTTATCGCGCAGGAAAGCACGCAGACCAGCCGTGGTTGTACCAGCCAGGGTGCCGCCATCAAGCATAAAGGTGCAGCGCTGCAGGCTACTTTCAATATGTGCTCGTTCTTCTGTGGTTAGCTCCGGTTGCCGGGCCAGTGTGTTTTTCAACACATGCTGCAGCAGGCGGAGGCCTGCATACAAACTGATATTGTTCTCCACGGAAACAAAATGCGGATCCACCAGTTCCGTTCCCTTGTTGGCCACCGTGCCCTCGGGCGCGTAGTACACGCCGCCTGTTTCTGACTGCATCAGGCCAAAGGTGGGCAGTATCTGCAAAGCGTTCTGCAGAGCCGGATCGCTGAGCGGCACGAAACCTTTGCCAGTGCTCTGATAGTTAAGCTGCGCAGCCTGCAGGGGACCGATCAAAAAAGCCCAGGCGTTTTCGCCGGTGATGGGTTTCCAGTCGGTCCAGCTGATAAGGCCCGCATGGTAACGGGGATTAAGCGGCAGATTTTCTGCGTTGATGTACCTGGTGTAGGGCGAGTCGTACAGGGGATCCTGAGCGAGCCACTGGCGCGGGAGCATGCGGAAACTGTAGGCCTGGGCAGGTCTGGTCACCACGTGTTCGTTGTAGCGGAAAACTTTCTGTGCGGTCAGCGCCCGCAATTGAGGTGCGCCGGGAGCCACGCTGTCGGCAAAGGAGCCTTGAGTGAGCAGCAGGTTCTGATTACTCACCAGCGCATAGGAATCCTGATCGCCGGGCAGGGTGAAGCCCAGTTGCTTTGCTCCCAGCATGACCGCGATCTGCCACACAGCCGCGTCATAGATGTTGCTGCCATTATGGGTGTTGACCCGTTCGGTCTGCAGTTCACCCGCGGGCGAGGTCTGCGGCAGCAGAGTCGAATTCTCGGGATGATACACATCAACCACTTTGCAGTCAGCCGTTGCGCAGACGTAGGCGCCCCAGTAGGCAGAGGAGTCAAAAAAACTTAAAGGGAGCTGTCTGCCCTGCATCTGTCCCGCGGTAGCGGTAAAGAGGATGCCGCCCTGGGCGCGGTCGCGCACGAGAAAACCATAGGCCTGGGCAAGATCTGTAGGTCGCAGGGGCACAGCAGTATGCGCGTGAGCGGGGCACGGGAGAACTGCCAGCAGCAGCGCAATGCCGCAAAAAATGAGCAATCGTTTCATGAGCTGTGTACCATAAACCTTCAATGTTTTTGGCACATCTCCTGACCAAGCTGAAATGCCTGTGCGCACACCTCGGCATAGCCAAGAATAGCGCCTTTCGCGTCCACACCCTTGGCCAGCACCTCACCGCTGTAGGTGCATTCCATGGCATCAAAGGCATACTGCACGCACAGACGGGCGCCATCAAAAACCTTGCCGCCATTGGTTGCGGCCACACTGACAAAATACCCATGCCGGTAGATGCGTTCCGGCTTGATTTCTCCCAGCAGGTATTTACGGCTCCACAAGACCTGGCACCGGTCGATAAAAGCCTTGGTCTGCGCGGTGACCCCATAGAAATAGATGGGCGAGGCAATAACAATGCGGTTGGCCTGGTCGATTTTTTCATACAGGGGCACCATGTCATCCTGGAGCACGCATTGCCCCTTGGTTTCACAGTTACCACAGCCCGTGCAGGGATGGATGTTGAGGCTTGCCAGGTTAATGAGTTCAGCGTGTTGACCGGCCCTGTGTATGCCCTGCATCACATAATCAAGCAACAACGCGGTGTTGCCCTGTTTCCGGGGACTGCCATTAAAAAGAAGAATGTGCATTGTTTGCTCCTGTGTGAAAAGCGGCTGCCTGGCTCACAATTCAGTCAGACAGAGATATTGTGCCGATACGACGGCGTCAGGTCTTGCCCTCTTGTGCACTGGGTGTGGGCGGTTGCTGGTGCCCGGTTTCCAGAAATGGATCGGTTATGTGTGTTTCTTTTTTGGGCCAGAATGTGGGCAGTGCTTTCTGCTGTCCATGCCAGGGAAGGTTTGACTGCTGTTGGTCAAGAATCTCATTGATGCCGGTGAAAACCGCGGTGATATCCTGGGGCAGGTCCACCCCGGTGCAACGGCGCATGGTGTCACCGGTGCGCTGTGCGGCGACAACGGTATAGATTTCCTCTAGAGGAATAATGACCCGCCGCAGCAGACCGCGATTGAAAATAACTCCGATCAGACAGGCAATCATGGCCATGAAGGCCACGCCCCAGGCACCGGTATGGCCAAGGTGCTGTGCTTTTTTATCGGCGACATTCATAGCCTTACGATTGATTTTACCCAGCTCGACAATGGCGTCAACAATCTGATGGCGGGCTTCCATGTCACCTGCGAAAAGTGACTGCATATGATCTGAGATTTTATTGATGGTTTCAGTTTCGTGTTTTTCCGTGATATTGGTCTGAGCCCTGTCAAACGCCTGATGAAACATCTCCTTGTCACTATTCGTAAAATGCTGCCCATTGCCTGTCAGTGTCAGCACGCCCAGCATGTCCTGACAGGCCTGCAGGCTGCGTTCGTTGCGGTCAATAATCTGGGCAATGGCAGGTGCCATGCGCGATACAATGGCGATAGTCCCCACGGCCATTACAATATTGAGTGCCAACAGCACCCAGGAACCTATTCGCACCGCGTGTGCAAGTCGCATGTCAGATGCCCTCGGCTGCCAGTTTGGGGATAGCGGTTTCGCTGGAAACAATGATCAACCGGTCACCTGCCTCCAGCGGCTCTGTGGGGTTGGGCTGCAGTACCTTGCTGGGAATGCCGCGGCGGATGGCCACCACCATGACCCCGAACCGTTTGGGCAGTGCCAGTTCGATGAGGGTTTTACCGACCATGGAGGGGTGAATGGCCAGCTCCGTGATGTGCAGATCCTCGCCCAGGGGCATGTCGGAGATGATGTTGCGGTTGATGATACGGTTGGCAAACCTGCGTCCGAATTCCTCCTCCGGGTTCACAACCAGATGTGCGCCCACCAGCTGCAGAATCCGCCGGTGCATGGCATTGTTGGCCCGTCCAATAACCCAGGGCGCGCCCATCTGCCGCAAAAGCGCGGTACAGATGATGGACGCCTCACGGGAATCGTCGCCAATGGCACAGATGGAGCAGTCGCGCCGGGCCGGCTGCAGCCGCGCGAGTTCGCTTTCATCGGTGGCATCCACCATCACCACTTCGGTGACAAAGGCGGCGGCTTCTTCCACCAGCGTTTTCCTGCGGTCCACCGCAAGCACTTCCTCGCCTTTTTCCGAAAGACTGCGGGCCAGCGACATGCCAAACTGGCCCAGACCAATGATGAGAATTTGTTGGGACATACGTATCAGGTCAAGGTAATCCGGGCATCAGGACAACGGGAATCCGTGGTCCGATGGTCCGCGCTTAACAGGGTAAACAGGGTCATGGGGCCGATACGGCCGATAAACATGGCCAGCATAATAATAATTTTGCCGATTTCATCCAGATTTGATGTTGCTCCCTGGCTCAGGCCCACGGTGCCCAGAGCCGAGGTGGCCTCAAACAGCAACTGATGCGTGGGAATGGATTGGGTCACCACCAGGGCCAGCACCACGAACAGCCAGACAATCCCACCGGCAAAGGTAACGGTGATAGACCGGTTAATGATGGCCTGGGGAATGCGCCGGTTCTGCAGCACAATGGATTCCTTGCCTGTAATCGTGGTCCAGAAGGTGAGTGCGAGAATACCAACGGTGGTGGTCTTGACACCACCTGCCGTACCTCCGGGGCTGCCGCCGATAAACATGAGGAGCAGCATGACCATGAAGGTGGGACTGAGTACGCCATTGATGTCAATGG
>DAIODL010000080.1:0-8490 GCA_036746815.1 Desulfobulbus sp. | reverse complement strand
CCCGTTCATTTGCACGGGAAGATTCCTGTGCATCCCCCACAATCGTCTTTTCATGCCTCAAGGAGACACTCATGCGTAATCTGACCAAAATGATCGCCGCCACCATTCTGGCGTGGTGCCTGCCGCTGGCCGCGCTGGCCGCCGTGCCCGCAGACTGGCCCAAACAACTGAACTTTGGTGTTATTCCCACCGAATCCGCCTCCAACATCACCGAGCGCTATGGCAACCTGGTCGCGCACCTGGAAAAGGAGCTGGGCATTCCCGTCAAGCTGCAGACCGCCACGGACTATGCCGGTGTCATTGCCGCCATGCAGTTCAAGCACATTGATCTGGCCTATTTTGGTCCCAAGTCCTATGTGGAAGCCGCCAAACGGGCAAATGCTGAGGCCTTTGTCATGGAAGTGCTCGAGGATGGCAGCATGGGCTACCATGGCGTGATCATCACCAAAAGTGATTCCCCCATCAAAACCATGGCCGATGCCAAGGGCAAGACCTGGGCCTTTACGGATCCCAACTCTACCAGCGGCACACTGGTGCCCACAGTGTATTTCGTCAAAACCATGAAAATTGATCCGGAAAAATACTTTTCCAAGGTCATTTTCTCCGGCAGCCATGAAGCCTCCATTCTGGCTGTAAAATCCGGCAAGGTGGATCTCGCCTCCACCAACGATCTGGACCTGGCCCGTGGTGATGGCAAGCAATGGAACAGCAAGAAGGATTTTCGTATCCTGTGGACCTCCAAGCTGATTCCCGGCTCGCCCATGGCCTATCGCAAGGATCTGCCCGCTTCCCTCAAAAAAGCCCTGCAGAAGGCCTTTGTTGACTACAAGGATCCTGCTGGCCTGCAACAGCTCACACTCAAAGGCTATGCCGTGACCGACGATGCGGCCTACAATCCGGTGCGTGAGCTGATCGAAGTCAAGAAGGCCATGGAAGGCAAAAAGTAAGCACTTTTTCCGTGCACCCGCACCGGTTGCCGCCACTCGCCCTGGTGGCAGCCGATGCACTTCCCTTGCCACAAGCCTCCTGTTGACACTCCATGGAACTTGCAGAGATAAAACGACGAACCAACCCGTTCACCCCTACATCCATCATCTCCTCGCTGGCGGTGCTGCTGCTGGTGATCTGGTGCTGGAATGCCACGGAAATGAGCTTCCATGCCCTGTGGGAGGGGTGGGGCAACATGGTGACCTACATCGCGGGGAATCCGGAAATCAAGGACAGCGGCTTTTTCCCGCCCACTCTGCAGATGAGCCTAATGCTCAAGTATATGTATTCCATGCTGGAGACGGTGCAGATGGCCTTCCTGGCAATGATCCTTTCTCTGATCATTGCCTTTCCCATCTCCTTTCTCGCCTCCCGCAACACCCTGAATATCATCATTCCGGGCAACAGCCGCCCCCAGGTCTTCATTAAAAACTGCCTCTACAAGGGGGTCCGTTTTTTCGCCAACCTCTGCAGGTCGGTGAATGAGATCATCTGGGCGCTCCTCTTTGTCGCCGCAGTGGGGCTGGGCTCCATGTCCGGTATTCTGGCGCTGGGTGTGCACACCTCCGGTGTGCTCATCAAGCTGTTTTCCGAGGGGGTGGAAGGGATACAGCAGGAACCTATTGATGCCCTGAACGCCACCGGTGCCGGCTTCATCAAGGTGATTGCCTATGCCGTGCTCCCCCAGATCACCCCGTTTTACGTCTCCATGATTCTCTATCGGTTCGAGTCGGATGTCCGTTCCGCCACCATTTTAGGCCTCACCGGCGCGGGTGGCATTGGCGTGTATCTCTATGACAAACTGCGCGGTTACGAAAATCATGATGTGACCACCATTCTCATCATCATCGTCATTACTGTGGCTCTGATCGACCGCCTCAGCGCCATGATTCGCGATAAATTCACGTAAACAAATCTATGCTCACACACATACGAACAGCGGATGCCCAGGATCTGCCTGCAGTGCTCGAACTGTACTCCCAGCTGGGAGAGGACGACGGTACCGTGCTGACTATTGTCCAGGCAGCCGATATTATCGAAAAAATGGCCATATATCCGCACTATCATCTCTATGTTGGTCTGCGCGATAAGCGCATCGTAGCGACCTTTCTTCTCCTCATTATGGACAAAATCGCTCACGGCGGCACGCCGGCAGCCATTGTTGAGGATGTGGTAGTGGCAGCGGACTGCCGTGGCCAGGGTATTGGCACGGACATGATGCAGGTGGCCGCGAAGATTGCCCTCGAACGTGGCTGCTACAAGCTGGTGCTTAGCAGCAACAAACACCGCACGGCAGCGCACCGTTTTTACCAGCACCTGGGTTTCGAGCCCCATGGCCTCAGTTTCATGCTGCCGCTGGAATCAGCAGCGGCTACACCGCTGCTGACAGAGGTGACAAACCATGCATAAGTACAACCAGTTGCTGCACGCCATGGCACCTGAACGCGTTGAACTGCTGCTGGATCTGCTTGCCCATGCACCCATTGAAATTACGGCGCCACCCAGTACCGGCCTGATCATGATGACGGTACGGGACAGCTTTGATACCGCCTTTCATCCCGGTGAAGTGCTGGTAACCGAGGCGAGAATCAGTATTGAGGGCGCGCCGGGCTATGCCATGGTGGTGGGCGAGGATCCCCGCAGGGCAGTGCTCAGCGCCATTGTCGACGCGCTGGCCCGCTGCCCGCAGCCGCCAACCTGCGTAAGCCACTTGAACGATTTTTTTGACAAAGAAGAGCAGTTGCAGGAACAGGCGCGGGGCCAAGAAAACGGGCTGATCGCCGCCACCACCGTTACCTTTGATCTGCTTCCCGGAGCCTGAATGGAACGTGATACACATATTCTCGGCCAGAAAATCTTCCGTGCCATTCTGCGGGCCATGAGCCAGCCGGGCACGGTTGTGCCCCTGCCGGGACAAGACGACGAACTTCCGGTGGTACGGCTTCTCTCCGCCCTGGTAGACAATGAGGTGAACGTAGCTGTACTGGGGACAGGGTCTGCTCAACTGGGTACGACCATCCACACACGTACCGGCTGCCATCTGACACCGGCATTAGACGCTGATTTCATCGTGGCTGCAGAAGGTTCTACGGAAGACGTCCTGCTCACCTGCAAAAAAGGCACGCTGGACTATCCTGATGAGGGCGCCACTGTGATCTATATGGTGTGGGAACTGGCTGAACAGAACGGCGCGCTGCAGCTGCGCGGCCCAGGCATCAAGGACGAGCGTATGCTCGATATACAGGGGCTGGGCACGCAGGAAATTGCGAAACTGCGCACAATCAACAGTGGATTTCCCCTGGGCGTGGACGCAATGCTGGTAACGCCTGACGGACAGCTGGCCTGTCTGCCCCGCTCACTCAAACTGGGGGTGATGTGACATGGCCTATGTAGCCGTTCAGGGCGGACGCGAAGCCATTGACCGCGCCTGCCAGCTTTTTGCTTATCAGCGGGTGCAGGGAAACTCGCCCGCCCTGCGTGTCGAGCAGGTGGCGGAAAAACTCTATCTGGCCACGGACCGTATCATGAGTGAGGGTGGCCTGTACGCACCCCGTCTCGCAGCCCTGGCCCTGAAGCAGTCGGCGGGAGACACTCTGGAATCTTCCTTCATGCTGCGCGCTTACCGGGCCACCCAGCAACGGCTGGGTTATTCCCTGGCCACGGATACTTCCAGCATGCGCATCATCCGCAGGATTTCCTCAGCCTTCAAGGATGTGCCCGGCGGCCAGGTGCTGGGTGCCACCAGTGATTACACCCTGCGCCTCCTTGATTTTGACCTCTTACAGGAAGATGACGCCCGCATCCAGGCCCTGCGTGAGGAGATCTGCGGTTCGCTGCTCGCACCCGGCCAGACCCTGCCGGACAGTTTTCCAAAGGTGGTGACCCTGCTCAGGCAGGAAGGACTCCTTGAGGAGGCGGTCACGCCCGAGCAGCAGGAAGCCCGGCCCCATGACATCACCCGACAGCCGCTCACCTTCCCGGCTCCGCGCAGCGCACGGCTGCAGGCCATGGCGCGCGGCGAGACCGGCGGACTGCTCACGCTCGCCTACTCCAGCATGCGCGGCTACGGCAACATCCATCCCACCCTGGGCGAGTTACGGGTCGGCTACCTGCCGCTGATGGTCACCCATCCGGTGAGCGGCAAAGCCATCATGGCGGGCGAAGTCAAGGTTACAGAGGCTGAGATCCTGGCCCGTTTTCAAGGGGAAAGCGATATGCCCCGTTTCAGTCTTGGTTATGGGTTCTCTTTTGGTCAGAACGAAATCAAGGCCATTGCCATGGCCATTCTCGACCGCTGCATCCGCTCCTCTCAGCCGAGTTGTCCAGCCGAGGATGAAGAGTTCGTGCTTACCCATGTGGACGGCATTGAGGCGATGGGGTTCTGTAACCACTGGAAGCTGCCGCATTATGTTGATTTTCTTTCCGATCTGGACCGGCTCCGCAAAGCGCAGGAACTGGCAGGAAAAACCAAGGAGCACTCCCATGCGGCTTGATGAATGGATGCAGGAGGAGCAGGCATCCACGGCCCCATCCAAGGGGTATGTGTACGGATTCATGGACGACGGCGCCAAAAAGGAAATCCGCCGCGCCCTGCTCAAGGCCGTGGCCATTCCCGGCTACCAGGTACCCTATGGCAGCCGCGAGATGCCGATCGCCCGGGGCTGGGGCACGGGCGGACTGCAGATCACGCTTGCCATCGTCACCCCGGAGGACACGCTCAAGGTGATCGATCAGGGTAGTGATGACAGCGTCAACGCGGTGAATATCAAAAAGTTCGTGGCCACCGTGGCCGATGTGGCCGTGACCACCGACACCACCAAAGCCACCCTGCTCCAGACCCGGCACCGTATTCCCGAGGAAAAAATGACCAGCGGCCAGATCCTGGTGCTGCAGGTCCCCTACCCCGATGCCCTGCGCGAGGTAGAGCCTTCGGAAGTCGAAACCCGGCGTATGCACGGAGAGGCGGACTACGGACGCATGTGGCTGTATCTATACGAGGATATCGTCAAATACGGTGAAATATCTATCAGCTACCGCTACCCGGTCACGGTCAATGGCCGCTACATCACCGATCCCAGCCCCATTCCCCGCTGGGACGTACCCAAACTCCACATGAGTGAAACACTCTTTCTCTTTGGCGCTGGCCGAGAAAAGCGCATCTACGCCATTCCCCCTCATACCGAGGTCATACCGCTTGCCTTTGAGGATCACTGCTTCCGTGTCGAACATTTTCCCGGCAAGGCCTGCGCCCGCTGCGGTGCCACCGATACCTTCCTGGATGAGGTAATTCACAAGGCTTCGGGCCAGCGCAGCTATTTCTGCTCCGATACCGGCTACTGTGACAAACGAAAGGAGCAGGCATGCAACCGTTGATTCGTGTTCGTCATCTGAGCAAACATTTCGGTCCGGGCTGCCCGCTCTGCGCCGAGTCCACCGGACCTGTGACCGGAGCCAACCGCTGCCCGCACTGCGGCACCGTGCTCGCCTGCCATGATATTTCCTTTGATCTGTACCGTAATGAAGCTCTGGGGGTGGTGGGCGAAAGCGGCTCGGGAAAAAGTACGCTGGTGCGGCTCCTGCACTTTGAATGGGAAGCGGATACCGGCACCATGGAACTGCACCGCATGGCCATGCAGGACGGTCTGCCGGAAATTTTCGCTCCGCAGGAGGAATACAGCTGCAATCTGCTGAGTCTGTCGCCCTTTGCAAAACGCCAGATCCGCAACAACCTCATGGGAGTGGTGTATCAGAACCCCCATCTCGGTCTGCGCATGCAGGTCAGCGCCGGAGGCAACATCGGTGAACGGCTCTTGAATGCCGGATGGCGCAACATCGGCCGGATCCGCTCCCGGGCCGCCGAGCTGCTGGAAAAAACCGAAGTGCCGGTGAGCCGCATGGACGAGCCGCCCTGCCGTTTCAGCGGCGGCATGCAGCAGCGGGTGCAGATTGCCAAGGCCCTGTCCAACAATCCCTTGATCGTATTTCTCGACGAGGTCACCACGGGACTGGATCTCTCCGTTCAGGCGAAAGCCCTGGATCTCATCCGCAGCCTGCGCAGTGAATACAAACTGTCCATGCTGGTTGTTTCTCATGATCTCGGGGTAATCAGCCTGCTCTGTCAGCGGACCTTGGTTATGAAGTCCGGCCGGGTGGTCGAGGCCGGCCTCACCGACCAGATTCTCCAGGATCCCCAGCACCGCTACACCCAGCTGCTGGTCGCCTCGCAACTGTAAGGACCGCGATTATGATCACCGTTACACATCTCAGCAAGCACTTCACCCTGCACATTCTCGGCGGCAAGCACATCGAGGCCTGCCGCGATATCAGCTTCCAGGTGGATACCGGCAAATTCTTAGGTCTTTCCGGTCCCAGTGGCGCCGGCAAGAGTTCCATTCTCAAGTGTATCTACCGCACCTATCTGCCCAGCCAGGGTAGCATCAGTTATCAGTCTGCCGCATACGGGCCGGTGGATCTGGCCACCCTGGACGACCGGCAGGTCATCACTCTGCGTAACCAGGAAATGGGGTATGTTGCCCAGTTTCTCAAGGTGATTCCCCGCGTTTCTGCGCTCCAGGTGGTCATGGAACCGCTTATCACCAGAAACGGCTTGCCGCGGGAGAAGGCGCGGGAAAAAGCCGCCCATCTGCTCACCCGGCTGCATATTCCCGCAAGCCTTTTTGACGCCTACCCGGCCACCTTCAGCGGTGGTGAACAGCAGCGTATCAACATTGCCCGGGCCATCTGCTGGCAGCCGCGGCTGCTCCTTCTGGATGAACCCACCGCCTCCCTGGACAGCGGCTCGGTGGACACAGTCATGGAACTGTTCCAGGAACTGCGGCAGCGGGGAACTACCATGATCGGCATTTTTCATGACCAGCAGCTCATGCAGGATGTGACCGATCAGGTCTATCAACTGAACTGATTCACGAACCTTTCACAAAAACGATCTGTTATGCAGGATTTCATCATCACCAATGCCCGAATTGTCGAACCGACCCATATTGTGCACGGCGCCTCCCTCAAGGTGGAGGATGGCCGCATTGCCCTGATCCGGGAGGGTTCCATGCAGGGCCCTCGCACCATTGACGCGGGTAACGGGTATGTGTTGCCCGGCTTTATTGACATGCATTCCGATGCCATTGAAAAATCCATTGAGCCCCGGCCCAATGTACTCTTTCCGGTGAATATGGCGGTGGTGGAGCTGGATCGGCGCCTGGCCGCCTGCGGCATCACCACCATGTACCATTCGCTATCCTTTGCCGAACTGGAGGTCGGACTGCGCTGCAACAACACGGCCGCAGGTATTATTCGGGAAATCAACAGGCTGCGGGCAAAACTCAACATCCACACCCGCATTCATGCCCGCTTTGAGATCACCGATCTCGGGGCCGTGCCGGTACTGGAGGGATTGATTAACGATAACCAGATCAGCCTGCTCTCCTTCATGGATCACAGTCCGGGCCAGGGCCAATTCCGCGACATCATGACGTTTAAAAACTATTACGGCCCCACTTATGCCAAATCCGATCAGGAGATGGATGTGATCATTGAACGCAAGCTCAGGGCCCGGCAAACCGCCAGTTCCGAAGTCATTTCGCATTTGCACGCGCTCTGCCGCACCCATAACATCACCATGGCCTCCCATGACGACGATTCCGCGGAAAAAATCGACTGGCTCAGGGCCATGGACATCGGAGTGAGCGAATTCCCGGTAAACCGGCAGGTTATCCGAGCCGCCCGTTTCCATAATATTAAGGTGTGTCTGGGCTCACCCAATGTGGTGCGCGGCCAGTCGCTGGCCAAGAATCTCAGCGCCCGCGAGGCCATCAGGGACGGCTTCGGCGACATCCTCTGCTCTGATTACGCGCCCATGGCCACCCTGCACGCCGTGTTCCTGCTGGAACGGCTGGGCGTGCTCGAGCTGCCTGCGGCGGTGCGCATGGCCAGTCTGACACCGGCACAGGCCATGGGGATTGATCACGAAACCGGATCCGTTGAGGTGGGCAAGCAGGCGGATCTGCTGTTGGTGCATGAAGACGATGGCTTTCCCATAATCGCCAAGACCTTTGTCAGCGGCAGGAATGTGTTTTCCACCTGCTGAAAGAAGCTGTCGGTACCTTTTTCTTGGGCTTCCTCCTGCGTCGTCAGCACCAACCTACTTCCCAAAATCGGGGTGCCAAACATAGGAGCACTTATACATCAAGGTACAAATAAAAAAGACCTTCTGCCCGGATACGGGGAGAAGGTCTTGTGAAATGCGCTTCATGCAGATGGCAAGCAGCGTTTACCAGCGGGAAACGCGCAGCGGCACTGATTCACTTTTTCACGAAGGTGCCGTCCTGATATTCCTGAAAGGCAATACGGAGTTCCTCTTCCGTATTCATCACCACCGGGCCGTACCAGGCCACCGGTTCACCCAGCGGCTTTCCGGCAAGCAGCAGGAAACGCGCCGGTTCTGCACCCGTGGTTATCTGCAGGGTATCACCTGAACGATCATAGAGG